>CAYYSH010000125.1:0-8150 GCA_964474265.1 uncultured Anaerolineales bacterium | reverse complement strand
GGTGATGGAGATCACGTTGGTGGGGATGTAGGCCGACACGTCACCCAACTGGGTTTCGATGATGGGCAGGGCGGTTAGTGACCCACCTCCGTATTTGGGATGAAGTTTAGCCGCCCGCTCCAGCAGGCGAGAGTGCAGGTAGAACACGTCGCCCGGATACGCCTCGCGGCCTGGTGGACGTCGCAACAGCAGAGACACCTGCCGGTAAGCCCAGGCGTGTTTGGTGAGATCGTCGTAGACGATGAGGGCGTCCTGGCCATTTTCCATGAACTCCTCACCCATGGCGCAGCCGGCGTAGGGTGCCAGGTACTGCAGCGCCGCCGGCTCGGACGCCGACGCTACCACCACGATGGTGTGCTCCATCGCACCGAACCTTTCCAGCGTTTGCACCACCTGGGCGATCTTGGCTCGTTTCTGGCCGATGGCCACGTAAATGCAGATCAGATCCTTGCCCTTTTGGTTAATGATCGTGTCCAAAGCGATGGCGCTCTTGCCGGTTCCGCGGTCGCCGATGATAAGCTCCCGCTGGCCGCGTCCGATGGGGATCATCGAGTCGATGGCCTTGAGACCGGTCTGGACGGGCGTGTCCACACTCTTGCGATAGACAACACCAGGGGCAATGCGTTCCACCGGCCGATACTTAGTGGACCCGATTGGACCTTTGCCGTCGATGGGCTGTCCCAGGGCGTTAACCACGCGACCAATCAGCTCCTCCCCCACAGGGACCGAGACGATGCGGCCTGTGCCCCGGACGGTGTCCCCCTCTTCGATGTCGGTGTACTCACCCATGATGATGATACCAACCTCATCATCCTCCAGGTTGAAGGCAATGCCCATGACACCGTTCTCAAATTCAACCAACTCACTTGCCATGACGCCGGTCAAACCGGAGACGCGAGCGATACCGTCACCGACCTCCTCTACGATGCCGATTTCGATCATCTCCACCGGCGCTTCGAAACTCTCAATCTGTCTTCGAAGAGCTTCGGTTATATCCTCTACACGGATTGCCATATGTCGGCCTCCATACTGCTGGTAATCAGCAATCACGCTTCGGTTCAGGAAGCTGACTACCGAATTCTGATTACTGGTTACTGATCACTGGTCACTGTCGGCTTACCAGGCGTTCTCGCATCGTCTCTAATTTGGTGGCAATGCTACCATCGACGTACTTATCACCGACGCGGACGATGACCCCGCCGATGATAGATGGCTCCACCTGGTAAGTGATTTCTACTTCTTCTCCAAACCGCCGGCGCAGGCGCTGTTCGATCGCTTCTCGTTCGGAATCGGTCAGCGGGATAGCAGTAGTCACCTGGGCCAGGGGCAATTCCAGCGCCCCTTGCCTGAGCAATCGCTCGTAGTCGGCGATTACTTCATCCAGCAGACTGACGTCGTTATTACTGGCCAGCGTGTACATGAAGTTGCGGGCGCGACGATCGATATCCGGCCCCAGCACCTCATCCAAAATACGCTTCTTTTCATCGAAAGCCTTCGCCGGGTCATCCAATATCGGGACGAGAGCGCGCCTCTCCAGCCGATCTCTGATTTTGCGCAAGTCTTCCAGCCAATCACCCACAGCCGTTTCATACACGGCGCGGGCATAGACGCGGGGCGAAGCCTCCATTATGCAAGCTCCTTTTCCAGTTCCTCATCAATGAAGCGCTGGACGAGGTGACGCTGGACGCTTTCGTCTATCGCGCCGTCCAGAACCTTCCTGGCGGCCAGGATGGCCAGATCGGCCACCTGGGTTCGCAGTTGCTCCAACGCCTGACGGCGCTCGTACTCGATCTCTTCCCGTGCTCGCGCTTTGATCTGTTCGGCTTCCCGGCGCGCCTCGGCGATGATCTCCTCACGCGCTTCTTCGCTGGCCTGCATAGCCCGCTGTATACGCTCCTGGCTCTCCTGGCGCTGACGCGCCAGCTCTTGCTCGTATTGCCTGCGTTGCTCTTCGGCTTCTGCACGTACGCGCTCAGCTTCGGCGAGCCCCTCACGAATGCGCTCGCGGCGCTCATGGAGCATGTTTAATATGGGGTTATACAGAAAGCGATATAGCAAGAATAGCAGAATCGCGAAGTTGATGATTTGTGTGATGAGAAGGTCGGGTCTGATGCCTAACTTTTCCAACGGTTATACCCCTCCTTGGTGGCAGTCATCCGTACGGCAGCCTCGCGATATTCTTCGAAACAATGAGTACCGCGAGACTGCCTCAAGGGTCCTATGTCGCTCGCTGCTACCACACAGTCTGTCAAGTAACCCTCCCAGAGGGCCGGCCAGGCTTCCGCACCGATCGCACGATGCCGACGATGATCGGTTCACGGGCCTGCCAGATACCCGTGGTCGTGACCGAGACAACTGCAAAATGACCGCTAGACAACGAACAGCAGAATAAAAGTCACTACCAGGGCGTAGATGGCAACGGCCTCGGCGAAGGCGATGCCAATGAACATGTTGATGCGGATTGAGCCCTCTACTTCTGGATTGCGACCGATGGCTTGCAGGGCCCCGAGAGTAACCAATCCGATTCCTATGCCAGGACCAATCGCGCCACCGCCAATGGCAAGGCCCGCACCGATTAGTTTGCCAATCAACCTGGCAGTCTCAATATCCATTTACTGACCTCCTTGATATGTGATGTGATGGATGTTTCTATGATACCGCGTTCAAAGGTTTCCGAAGCCTTCTGGGCCTGTTGGGAATTTATTTCCAAACAGGTTCTTAGAGCCTGTCCGAAAAATCGCTGGGGCCGGTCTCTGACCGTGTCCCCTGGCGCGGTCAGAGACCGGCCAGGCACTTTTCGGATAGGCATTTAGTGACCTTCAAGAGATATGATTGCCATGGTCATGAAAGCCAAGGTGAGTACAGCGAAGATGAAGGCCTGGATCAGGCCGACGAATACTTCCAGTCCCAGGAAAGGTAGGATCAGAAACATGGACAGGAACGATGGCATGACCAATAGTAGCACTTCACCGGCAAAGATGTTGCCGAACAACCGGAAAGAGAACGAGATGATTTTGGCCAGCTCACTGATCATCTCAACAATGCCTATGTAAAAGTCCAGAAAGCCCATCATGAGGGCCCCGGTTGCGCTTCCCTCTTCGCGACCGGTGAGTACATGGAAAAAGTGGCGGAACCCGTTAATGTTGATGAACTTTCCAGCATAGCGCATAACCCCCAACTCGCGGATGCCCCATGCCTGGGTCACCGTGACCGAAATTAGGGCCAATGCCAGAGTAAAGTTTAGGTCTGTGCTCGGTGACCGAAGAAGCGGGATTATCACGTCTTTCCCCTCGTGCACCTCACGGAACCCCACGGCCGCCAGGATCGGCGTGAGCAAATCGATCCAGTTAGAGATCAGGACGAAGAAAAAGATCGTGGCAACAAGGGGGAAGAAGGCTGGGGCGAGTCGAGCTCCCGCCACGTCCTCTACCAGGCCATATACGGCCTCGATGATCATCTCCATAGCATTCTGGACTCCCTCGGGAACCAGTTCCATGTTCCGGGTGACGACAAGAGAGAAAACGACAAGAAATAACATCGTCAACCAGGTCGTTAGCAGTGCGTTGGTGATGGGGAAAAGACCGAAGAATGTCCACGGGTGTTCCGGAGAGGGAATTGGTTCAGCAGCGACCAGAATGGGAGGGCGTGAAAATGGGAGAAAAATGCCTAATACGAGCAAAGCGATTGAGACAACAAGTGCAATGATTCTGTTTCGCGTCACTACTTCTCCTCCTTGGGTGGTGCGTATTCGTCGTAGATCCCCTGCACGGTGCGGTAAACTCCTACGATTGATATCACTACACCGATGTGCATGAATATGAGAAGGCCGCAAGGGGAGGAACCGAGTCGCTTATCTATCCACAATCCCAGGCCCAGCGTCAGAAAGATCGCCGTTATCACGAGGACTCCCAGGCGCATGATAAGGGCCATCGGCCCTAGCGTTTCCTTCATTGTAATTAATATCCCCTCATGGCCGCGCCAAATTATACACGAGCTTCCGTGAAATGGCAAAATGCATGGCCGGCTTCGGGTGTAGTTTTTTTGTGCGGGTGAAAAGTTTCATCTGTTTCTCAGCAATCTCTAATGTTCCTTTAAGCTTTCTGTGTATACTTAGAAGTAAGAAAGTGACTAACCCCCCTGTCGGATCAACGGGCCTCTCTTTTTTGGGGCGGAGAGAGGCCCGTTGGTCCTTTTTGGGCGATGTCATGCCTGATCCCCAGCTCCCGCCGGCATGGCCCGCATACGCGCCGCCTCAGGCCGGCTGCGCCACCACAGATACGCCCACTCCGCACCCACGGCGCTGGTCAGCGCAATGGCGGCCATGGTCGCGCCGGCCACCGGCACCACCGCCCCCACTCCCAGCATCACGACCACCAGCACAGTCACGTCTACCACAACTGCCTGCGAAATACTCCGTGTCCGATCGACATGCACCATCAGCCCGCGCTGCCATGAGAGTAGCGCGTCCAGCCCGGGAAGCAGCGCCAGAATGGCCGTGGGCACGATGGCCAGCGCGACCAGGTCCGGTGGCAGGCCCGAGATGTTCTCGAACCACAGGCGCGCTGCCGGCGTGATGGCAATCACCGCCAGACCCGCACTGAGTGACAGCGCCAGTCCCAGGGTGAAGCGGCGCAACTGCTGGAAACTGTGAGCATCCTCCAACAACGCCACCACCGCCTCCTGATACGAGAAGGCGAAAGAGCGCACGAGGAAAATAAACCCCATAATCACCGGCCAGACAGCCAGAGAGGCCAGCGGCCGCGGCGCTCGGGCCAGCCCAAACGTCAGCACCGGCCGTCCCACCAGGGTGATGAAGGACGTAAGTGCCAGCGGCACGTAAAACGCCAGCAGCTTACGCCACGGCAGGGGCATGTCACCTGGTGATGGCTCGCTGAGATGCTCACGCACCGTCGAGCGGACGAAACCATAAGCTGCCAGCGCGGCCGCAATCACACCTACACTCAGGGCCAGCCCGCCCAGATTCGCGCCCGACATGCGGCGCGTCAGCAGGCCGGCCCCCAATACTGCCGCCAGCGCCGCCAGGCGCGCGCCAATGGTCAGTGGCACCACCTTCGTCCGATCGAAACGGATCAACACCCCCTGCCACAGCCGGCGGTAGGCAATAGCCGGCGTCCAGGCTACCATCAACAGAAACGCACTCCGCCCGGGCTCGATAATCTCAGCCGGCGCGCCAATCACCCGGCCCACCAGAAAATCGTACAGCGGCGTCAGAGCTACCAGCAGGTGCACTGCGGTGAGGGTCACAGCCAGAACGTGGGTGAATTGCAACAGCCGCGCGTACGACTGCCTCCCCCGGGCCAGCGCCGTGCCGGCTGTCAGCAGCATGATCACCGGACTCTCGACAATGAGCGCCAGGGAGAAGTTCACGCCAACGGCTGCCAGATTCAGCTCCGGGGCCGGCAGGCGAGCGACAACGGCGGCAATCGCCGGCTGCTCGACTGCCATCATCACCCACATGGCTGCCAGGGGAAGCCAAAACCAGAAGATTCGCGTCTGCGTCAGGGGCGGTTTCTTTGTCATGTGCAGAAGTCTAGCGCGAAATAACTGGCATGTCCAATATCGCTGTGCAGATGCAGAAGATCGACCGAGGGTGTGACCGAAAATTAACACTTCTTTTCGGGCGGGGAAGTTGGCAACTGTGGAAGCAGTGGTATAATTGAGGAACCATGCGCCCCATGAACTCCCGCCGGCTAGCCCCTGCCCTCCTGACTGCCGGCCTGCTGATCTGCCTGGCGGCCCTCACCACCGGCGCGCAGCCCGCGCTGCAGGGTGAAGGCCGGCCCGTGGCTGCCTCCCGACCGCCCGAGAACCTGGGTCCGGTGGTACAACAGGCATTGCAGACGCTTCTGGCTCGTGGCGCAACCATCGCCTGGCATGAGCGAACCGGGGTTCCCGATTTCATCACCGCTGACCGGAAGCAGCCCATTCCGTTGAGCGTGGCCCCGCTGTCTGTTGAGATGCCTCAGACTGTGGCCTTTCGCTTCTTTGCCGACTACGCGGCGCTATTCCGCATCACCGACCCTGCCCGCGAACTCGCCCTCGACCGGGTGGATGAGGATGCCCTGGGCATGCGCCACGTGCGTCTGGTCCAGCGCGTTGAGGGCCGGCCCGTCTTCGGTGGCCAGCTCGTCGTCCACCTGACCCCGGACAACCGAATCGTCGCAGTGAACGGCAAGTTCGCGCCGGAGGCGAAAGTGCCGGCCAAACCCGCCCTCACTCTGGCTGAAGCCTACACCCGGGCCAGAGACGACCTGGGCTTGGCGAAAGATTCAGGGAGCCTGGCCGAGAGTCAACTCCTGGTATTCAACCCCGCACTGCTGGATCGTGGCCCTAACGCTAACTACCTGGCATACCGCCTGGTGATCGACGAGCCGGCCAGGCCGGCCATCTGGGTCGTGTTCATCGACGCAGAGACGGGCAAGACTCTGTTCCGGTACAACAATCTGGAGACAGCAAAAAACCGCGAAATTTACGACCTCAACGGGTCCACAACCCTGCCAGGAACGTTGTGCCACAACGAGAGCGGCCCTGTCGGCTCCCCGCTGCCTGATTGCGTGGACGCCTTCGTGTTTACCGGTGACACCTACGACTATTTCTCCGCCACTTTTGGTCGGGACAGCTTCGACGATGCCGGCGCGACCATGCAAGCCAGCGTGCGCTACGGCTCGGTGGCCAACGCCTTTTGGAACGGCACGCAAACCGCTTTTGGGCCGGGGTTCGCGGTAAAAGACGTGGTGGCTCACGAGTGGACCCACGCCGTCACACAATACACGGCCGACCTGCTCTACAGCTTCCAGTCCGGCGCGCTGAACGAGTCCATTTCCGACGTGTTCAGCGCCATGGTGGACAGCGACGACTGGCTGGAGGGCGAAGACCTGCCCGGTGGCGCCATTCGCAGCCTGGCCAACCCGGCCGCCTTCGGTGATCCGGGCAAGCTCAGCGACTACCTGTGCACCCCTCTGGACAACGGCGGTGTGCACACGAACAGCGGCATTCCCAACCACGCTGCCTACCTCATGGCGGAAGGCGGCACGTACAACGGGTTCACCATCACGGGCATTGGCCGGCTCGCCACCGCGCAGGTCTACTATCAGGCACTGACAGCGTACCTGACGTCGGCGTCCAACTTCGGCGACGCGTACTTTGCCCTCCAAAATGCCTGCTACGACGTCTACGGTGCCGGCTCCCCGGAATGCACCAGCGTGCAGATGGCCCTGGATGCGGTGGAGATGAACACCCAGGTGCCACCGTGTCAGCCGGCCCTGCCTGGCCCACCCGACCACGCCGGCGCGATTGCGGACGCGGAGTTGGCGTGGTATGGCGACGACGCGAACAACGACGCGCTCACCTACGACGTCTTCTTCGAGGCCGGCGATCCCACACCGGACATCCTGGCGTGCAACGACATCACGACCACCCTCTGCGACCCCGGTGCGCTGGCCCCTGGCACCACGTACTTCTGGCAGGTCGTGGCCACTGACGGCACCGACACCGTCAGCGGACCTGTCTGGCATTTCACCACCGACGACGGCCAGGTGGCCGGTTTCCCCTTTTACGACAGTTTCGAAGCCGGTACGCTGAGCCACGGTTGGTCGGTGGCCTCCACGGCCCAGGGAGAGGTGCTGGTGAGTGGGCGTGCGCCGTACACCGGCACGTTCAGCATCCTGCTGGACGACGCCGTGCCAGATGCCACTTCCTCGACCGCTGCGCTCATCCTGACGATCGATCTGGCCGGCCAACCCGACGTGAATCTGGACTTCTGGTGGCGGGAATTTGTTGATGAGAACGACCCTCAGGACGGCGTATTCATCAGCGATGACAATGGCGCAACCTGGCACCAGGTACTTTCCTTCAACGACGGGCCGGCGACCTATCAACACGAGGTCATCGATCTGGATGCCGAAGCCGCGGCCAATAGCCTGACCCTCAATGATCACTTCCAGATCAAGTTCCAGTTCTACGACGACAGCCCAATCCCATCCGATGGGTATGCCATCGATGAGGTTCGTGTGGAGGCATCGAGCAGCAACCCGCCCTACGTTCCCCGGTCGCCGACACCCGCTGCCGGCGCCACTAACGTTCGCCCCCCGCCGGCTCTCGAGTGGGTAGGCGGCGATGCCGATGGCGAT
>CAYYSH010000124.1:0-8170 GCA_964474265.1 uncultured Anaerolineales bacterium | reverse complement strand
GAGGCGCTCCAGGCCATCACAGCCGATCCCTACGTGCGCATGGCGATGGAGCAGCCCACGACGTAGACGCGGCCTTCTTTGGCGATATGGCGCAGGGTGGAGAGCCAGGGTTCGCCGCGATCCCAGGTGGGGGCCAGGTAGAGCTGCACGCCCCAGGCATACATGGCGTAGCGCGCCAGAGGCATGTAGTTCTCCCAGCAGATCAGGGCCCCCAGCCGGCCCAGCTCCGTGTCGTACACATCCAGCGTGCTGCCATCGCCTGGGGCCCACACCATGCGCTCGGGGGCGGTGGGGATCAGCTTGCGGTGCCGGCCCAGCAGGTTGCCCTCGGCGTCGATGTAGATGACGGTGTTGTACAGGCTGGCATCGCTGGCTTCTACGTTGCGCTCGTTCACGCCGATGGTGACGTAGACGCCGGCCTCTCTCGCTGCCTGACATAGCCGGTCGGTGGTCGGGCCGGGAATCGAGACAGATTGGTCTACCAGCTCGGCGTACAGTTCGCTCAACAGCCGGCCCTGGCTGGGCGGGATGGCCCACACCCAGTCGGGGTAGGTGGGGATAAAGGCTTCGGGGAACACCACCAGGCGTGCGCCGTTCCCCGCCGCCTCGGCAATCAGGTCGCAGGCTTTGGCGACGGTTGCCTCCCGATCCAGAAAGACCGGCGCTGCCTGCACAGCGGCTATTTTGAAAGGTTGCATTGGTTTATCCTCCTGCGTTATTGGTAAACCGTCGGCGGTGCCGATGGCTGGTCTTGTGAGCGAGCTCAAATGAACGTGGTTATCTCTTCCAACGACTTCTTGGAAATCTCCGGCACCATGGCATCCTCGGCCGGGTAGCCGACAACGAGGATCAGAAACGGTTGCTCGTTGGGGGGCCGGTCCAGGATCTCGTTCAGGAAACCCATGGGGCTTGGGGTGTGGGTGAGGGAGACGAGGCCGGCGTGGTGAATGGCGGCAATTAGCATCCCGGTGGCGATCCCGACCGACTCGTGCGCGTAGTAGTGTTTGATCTTTCGCCCGTCTGGCAGCAGGCCATAATTCTGCACAAAGATAACAATCAAGTACGGCGCGGTCTCCAGAAAGGGCTTGTGCTCATCTGTCCCGAGAGGAGCAAGAGCATCCAGCCACTCCTGCGGGGCCCGCCTGTGGTAAAACTCGTGCTCTTCGGCTTCCGCCGCGACCCGAATGCGCCGCTTGACGGCGGGGTCGGTGACGACCACGAAGTGCCACGGCTGCAAGTTTGCCCCGCTGGGAGCTGTGCCTGCTGCGCGGATGCAGTTCTCAATGATCTCACGCGGCACAGGCCGGCTGGAAAAGTGACGGACGGAGCGCCGGCGTCGCATGTCGGCGTAGAAAGCAGCCGCCCGCTGCTTCATCTCCTCGAGCGGGTACTCACGATAGTTCTCGAGTGGTACGAACTTAGGTTGGGCCATTTCCTCATCTGCTCCTGACTCTTTGCATGCCGATTCTTGCACTTGTCGGGCTGCATCCGGACGGATTGCTCGCTGTAAGTATACACGCAATCGGCCACAGATGGTATTCGGTGGGTGAGGCCGGCTCGAGCTGTGCATGAGCACCCTTTTGACACTGCACAAGTCATTGCAGGAAATATTGACCCATGACGTTGATTTTGTTATAATGTGCACATGGTGAACGGCGGATGCGCCAGGGAGAGCTGCTCTCGCTCCCAATCCTTCTTTATTTTTCACGTAAAGCCCCAGACACCTTTTTACCCCAAATTTCAGATAGGTGCGTTCAAAATGGGTTGGTACGGGCGGGTCTTGCACCCGCCCTGGGCGACCGCAAGGGATCGCCCCCACCACCGGATTTGAACACACCCATTTCAGATAGCCCGGTCCGCTCAAGCGACGCAGGGAGCCGCCGGCTGTGCGGATCGGGCTGGTTGCCGCGACATCGGTTGTCGGTTACTTGAGCCAACACAGGAGGAGTTGCCATGACATGGAAAACATCTGGATGGATTCTAGTCGTTCTGCTCGCTGTCTTCTCTGTGAGCGCCATCGCATGTGTGGCCCCGCCGGCCGGCCCGGCGCCCGCCGGCCCCACAGAAGCCCCGGCTGCACCGGTGGCAGAGGAAGCCATCACCCGCGCTAACACGCTGGTCTACGCCACTGACATCAGCGACCTCATCACCCTCGATGCAGCCGTCATCTACGAGTTCAGCGGCATCCTGGTGGGCCATGCCGTGTATGACACGTTGGTGGCCTTCGAGGGAGAAGACCTGAGCACCCTCAAGCCTCGCCTGGCTGAGTCCTGGGACATAGAGGATGCAGGCGACCACTGGGAAGTGACGTTTAAATTGCGTCAGGGGGTCAAGTTCTCCAACGGCCACGACTTCGATGCCGGGGACGTCATCTACTCCTTCCGTCGCGTTCTGGCCCTGAACAAGTCGCCGGCCTTTCTCTTCAGCGAAATCGCCGGTCTGACTGAGGATAGCTTCAGCGCTCCAGACCCCTACACGGTGGTCATCAGCATGCCGAAATCGGCCAGCCCCCAGGCCCTGCTGTCTGTGTTGACCTTCACCATCGGCGGCATTGTGGATGAGGAAGAAGCCAAGGCGCATGAGCAGGCCGGCGATTGGGGGAGTGCTTGGCTGCTGGACCACTCCGCCGGCACCGGCCCGTATGTGATTGAGCGCTGGGATCGGGAATCCGAGGTCGTGCTGAAGGCCAACCCCAACTACTGGGGCACCCCGCCGGCCATGAAGCAGGTAATCATCAAACATGTGCCGGAAACCACCAACCAGAAATTCATGCTGGAATCCGGAGATGCTGACGTGGCTCGTGACCTGACGCCGGAACAGGTCGCCGATATCCGGGGCAAACCAGGACTGAAGATCTATCAGGGTCGGACGCTGCTCCTGATCTACGTGGGGATGAACGTGGGCGTCCCGCCCCTGGATAAGCCTCAGGTTCGGGAGGCCATTCGGTGGGCCATTGACTACGACGGGATCGTGAACGACCTGCTCCAGGGCAACGCCCTCAAGGTTCAGACCATCATCCCGAAGGGGCTGCTTGGCTACAACCCCGACACACCCTTCAGCCAGGATTTCGACAAGGCCAAAGCTCTTCTGGAGGAAGCAGGGGTTACCACGCCGGTGGATCTGGAAATGTTGGTCGCTACCGGGCCGGCCCCAGGCGGCATCGAGTGGGCTGACCTGGCAGCTAAGCTGCAGAATGACCTGGCCCAGATTGGTATCAACGTCCACATCAAGCAGACAACCCAGGCCGAGCTGCTTAACATCTATCGCGATCAGAAGGGCGAGCTGGTCCAACTGCTGTGGGGGCCTGATTTCCCCGATCCCGACGGGAACGTCGGGCCGTTTACGGACTACAAACAGAAAGCGCTGGCCTACCGCAACAAATGGGACGATCCGGAGATCGCCGCCAAGGGGCGGCAGGCTGCGCTGGAGACAGATCCTGCGAAACGCGAGGCTCTCTACAAGGAGATCACGGAATACGTCCTGCACAACGGCCCGTACGTCGTCCTGTATCAGCCCACGATCAACTTCGGTCTGCGGGAGGATATTGAGGGATTTGTGTGGAACCCGATGGGCTGGGTGGAGTTCGCAGACGTCCGACGCAAGTGAGGGCGTGCATCAGACCGAATGGTTTGAATAGACAAACCTGCGTGTGCCGGGTGGGCGATGGCCGGCCGTCGTCCACCCGCACCAGATTGCTTTGTGTGGTAGAACGATGAGCTTCGGGCGTTATCTGATCCGTCGTGTGATCGGGATTATCGGCGTACTGCTTGGGGTTTCTCTCCTCACTTTCACGCTCTCCCATCTGGTGCCGGCTGACCCCGTCCTCGCGGCACTGGGTCAGAATGCCCGTGAGGAGCAAATCGAGGCATTCCGGCGGGAGTACGGGCTGGACCGCCCCCTGCCGGAGCAGTACGTGCGTTACATGTGGGGGCTGCTGCACGGTGATCTGGGGCACAGCATCCGAACACGCCGGCCAGTTCTGCAAGACCTGATTGAATTCTTCCCCGCCACCATCGAGTTGTCCCTGGCTGCCCTCCTGATCTCCCTACTCATCGGGATCCCGGCCGGCATCTTTTCGGCACTCCACCGCAATCGCCTGATCGATCACGCAGTGCGCCTGTTCTCTCTGGCCGGCAGTTCCCTCCCCATCTTCTGGCTGGGCCTGATCCTCATCGGGCTGCTGTACAATCGGCTACAGCTCTTCCCCAGCCCGGGACGCATCGATCCTTTTGTGGGTCCTCCGCGACAGATCACCGGTCTGTATCTGGTGGACAGCCTGCTGACGGGGAACTGGCCGGCGCTGCGCAGCGCCCTGGCGCACATGATCTTGCCGGCCTTCACCCTGGGCTACTATTCAACGGCTGTTCTTGCCCGCATGACGCGCTCCAGCATGCTGGAAGTGCTGGGACAGGATTACATCCGCACAGCTCACGCCAAAGGATTGCGGGGCAGGAGCGTGATCCTGCGGCATGCACTCAAAAACGCCATGCTCCCCACCCTCACTGTCATCGGGCTGGTCTTCGGGAGCCTGCTAAGCGGCGCCGTGCTGACGGAGACTATCTTCGCCTGGCCGGGTCTGGGGCGGTATGCCACCGCGTCGGCCATTAACCTGGATTTCCCGGCTGTCATGGGCGTGACGTTGTTGGCGGCAACGGTCTATCCGCTGGTGAATCTGATCGTAGACCTTGGCTATCACGCTCTGGACCCGCGGATTCGCTATGGCTGAACAGACATTGTCTGCACCTCGCCCCATATCCCTGGCGCCGGCCCGCCGCGCCAGCGCCCTCGGTTTGCTGTGGCGCAGTCGCCTGTCGGCCGCCGGGTTGGGCATCCTGGCCCTCTTTTTCCTGATCGCCGCCCTGGCTCCGTGGGTTGCACGCCAGGACCCCACTGCCCAGAATCTGGCTCTGCGGCTTCATCCGCCTACGCTGGCACATCCCATGGGCGTGGATCAATTGGGGCGGGATGTCTTCAGCCGGGTTGTTTATGGCGCGCGCCTGTCGCTTGTGGTCGGGCTGATGGTTGTGAGCATCGCCGGCACTCTGGGAACGGTAGTGGGGCTGATCTCGGGCTACGCCGGCGGGATTCTGGACGAGGTGCTGATGCGGGTCACCGAGGTATTCCTTGCTTTCCCCGCGCTGATTCTGGCCATGGCCGTGGCCGGCGCGCTGGGACCGAGTCTAACCAACGCGGTTATCGCGATCATCGTTGCAACCTGGCCCATCTATGCGCGTCTGGCACGGGGGCAGGCGCTGGCCATCCAACAGCGAGAGTACGTCGAGGCGGCCCGGACGGTCGGCGCTACCCACGCCCGAATCCTGTGGTATCACGTGTTTCCGAATGCTGTGGCACCCCTCCTGGTTCAGGCCAGCTTCGATATGGGCAACGCTATCCTCTCCGTGGCCGGCTTGAGCTTCATCGGTTTTGGCGCTCAGCCACCCACGCCTGAGTGGGGAGTCATGATCAGCGATGCGCGAAACTTCATCAGCACTCACCCCTGGCTGCCCACCTTCCCCGGACTGGCTATCCTGCTGACCGTGATGGGCTTCAACCTGTTGGGAGATGGCCTCCGCGACGTTCTGGACCCCCGGCTCCGGGGTCAGGGATGAGATAGCGAGCGAGAGAACAGCACGTGAGCCGCCTGCATGCCCGGTCGGGCGGTCACGAGAAACAGCCCGGTGATGATCACCGCCGAACTCAGGCACCAGGCGCAGGTTGCGCCGATGACAAACGGCTCCAGGAACGTCAGATAGATCGAAAGCAGCGTGCCAAAGGCGGCCAGGCTGAACAGACATAGCCAGGCCAGCGCACGCCGGCGCTCATCGGTGCCGATGCGTGCCCACACCCACACGGCCAGCATCGCGATGTATCCGATGGCACCCAGCACTCCGACCGGCAGCACGCCGAACAGCCGCGCATACTCACTCTGCTGGACTGTGTTGCAGTCACCTACCGGGCCGCACACAGCCTCGGCGTGCGTGGTCTCCACATACGTCAGGTAGCCGGCCACGGCCAGGCCGGCTACAGCCAGCACGGGCACCAGCCAGGTCCCGGAGAACGGTCCCGGGCCAGACGCCGGCCCCTGCGCCTGCAGGCCCTGCCGGCCATACACTGCCACGTACACCAGGCTGGCAACCATCCCCACCAGCACGAGAAGCGCCAGGGTGTTGCCGGCGGGGTCGCGGGCAAAAAGCTCCAGCGGGCTCAGTCGAACCTCTGTGGGCATGAGGGAGCCGGCACTCGACGGGGGGGCCGCTTCCGCCGGCAGAAGCTCCAGCAATCCGGGAATATCCGGCAGCGGTACACCGCCGGCGGCCAGGCCGGCTTCAATCAAGCTGGGGAACTGCTCGGCCACTTCGTCCGAGCCGATCAGGATCGTCTCGCCGATGATCAGCGTCGGCACCACCTGCTTCTCTTCGGGGATGGAGAACCGCTCGGCCGCGGCCTGGTAGAGAGCCCACCCGTCAGACTCCAACGTGCTGACACCGACGATCTGCAATTGGGGCCCGTATTGCTCGTAGAGCGGTGGCAGGACATCCTCGATCACGTGCTGGCAATGCGGACACGTGGGCGAGTAGAACAGGACGGCGTGGACGACCGGGGTATTCTGCTGAGCGTTTGCCAGGCCGGCCATCGCAAGCAACCATGTAAGACTCAGAAGTATCGCTGTCAAACGTTTGCGCATTCGCAATCCCCACTTTCAATAGCGTGCTCGCCCCTCATCGTACCTCATTTCGGTCTGAGCCCGGTCCAATTCGGGTCAGAATCTGGTACAAGACAGCGCGACAAAGGGTGTGCTCGTGCCGGCGGTCCTGTGCCCTGCGTCTGAAGAAGTAGGATCGGTCGCAAAGGCGTGTGGTGGGGAGCATTTTTTGATTGGGGTGCGTTCAAAACGGGTTGGTAGGGGCGGGGTCTTGCACCCGCCCAGAGCGACCGCAAGGGTCGCCCCTACAACCGGATTTGAATACGCCCTTTTGATTGCCCCGGCTCCCTGGAGGCCCGACGATGAGTCGATTATACGTCCCCCTGGCCGCCGGCCTGCTGTTGATTATTGTTGCTGGAGCGGTGGCGGTGGCCGGCACACCGACGCAGTCGTCCAGCTTCTACGGCGTGGTGACGTTGGACGGTGCCAGTGTGCCGGCAGGTACATTGATCTCAGCCTGGATGGATGGCGTCAAACTGGCTGAGGCTCCCACAACCCGCGTTGGCGGGTACGCGATCTACCTCATCAGCGTTCCAGGGGATGATCCAGATACGCCTCAGGTTGAAGGTGGGCGCGAGGACCGCCCGATCCATTTCCGGGTGGCCGGCTACGAGGCAGTGGAGCTTGCACCCTGGCGTGCCGGCACGCGAACTCGCCTGGATTTGACCTCGGCCACTGCCTGGTCAGATCGCGTCAGCAGGCTGCAAAGCTCCATTGCACAGAACGTTGTCATCTCCGGTGTGGTGCAGGATTGCCTGACCGGGGCCGGCGTTCCAGGCGAAAGGGTGCGCGTCCTGGAGTCCCCGGCTTTCGCAGCCCTGACCGCCCCCGATGGCAGCTATCAGATCGAGGCGGCACTGCCGCTGCCGGCTGAGTACACCGTCGAGATCCGCCATCCAGGCTTTTTCTCACCGCGAAGAAGAACGACCGGCCTGATCCGACCGTCGATGGAGGGGCCGGCCGAGGTCACGGTCAATTTTAGCGGTGTGTACTGCCAGCCACCCAAGCCGACGCCGGCTCAACTGACCCCAACACCCTCCGTCACACCCACACGGACGCCGACCGGAACCCCTACGCCGACCCCAACGTTTACACCAACTTCGTCAGCGACACCGACATTCATGCCCACGTCAACCTCCACGCTGACACCGACCTCAACGTGGAGCCCAACGACGACCCGGACGCCGACCAGCACCCCGACACCGACGCCGACCGGCATCGTGATCCCTGCAACAGATACCCCCACGGCCACAGGTACCAGCACCTCGACTGCCACGCCAACGGGCACCAACACGTCAACGCCTACACCGACTGATACCTCAACACCGACGGCCACGAACACGCCCACAGCGACGGCCACTGGCACCCCGACATCGACCGCCACTCAGACGGCAACGGCTACCGCCACGCCTACGTGGACAACTGAGGTTGAGCCGGCAACGTACACAGCCACAGCCTCCGCTACGG
>CAYYSH010000123.1:0-8230 GCA_964474265.1 uncultured Anaerolineales bacterium | reverse complement strand
ACAGGAATTGATTTCAGGTTTTTCGTTTGAGAACCTCACTGCTACAATTGCACCAAGATGAGAAAGCGATATATCACATTCCACGTCTGGCAGACGACCATTTCCTTCGACGGCCACTGGCTCTTGCTTGTACCGCTGATCTTGTGGCTAGTCGCGACGTTATACGTGCCTGTCATGGCTCCGTCCCTGAGCCAGACGGAAGCCTGGGGACTGGCAGCAGGGATCACGCTCCTGATTTTGGGGTCCCTGCTGGGTCACGCTCTGGCGCACGCATGGACGACACGCGTGGTTGCCGGCGACCGCGACTCATGCCTGCCGGCCCACGTCCCAATCTACGCCTTCGGCGATGCGGCGCAGGTCTGGCCGGCAGCTCCCACTCTCGGGCATGAAGCCCTGATCGCCCTGGCCGGCCCGGCCGCCAGCCTCCTGCTGGCCTCCATCGGCTACCTGATCTGGGATCGTCAACTGCACCCCTATCTCAACGTCAGCGGGATCTTCCTGGCCGGCATTAATGCAGGCCTGGCTCTCGTCAATCTGGCTCCCGGGTTTCCGCTGGACGGTGGCCGGCTGGTGCGGGTTATTGTCTGGGGGCTGCTGCAGCGTCCAGCACAGGCGAGCCGGCTGGGAACCCGGCTGGGTCGTCTGATGACCGCGGCGCTGGCAGCCTGGGGAATCGTGCTGATCCTGCAACGCGCGCGCTTCAGCCTGGAGACAGGAGCCGGCACCCTCCTGGCAGCCGCCATCCTGGGCCTGGCGTTGTGGCAACAGCCGGCCTGGCAGTGGGACCGCCCGGTTACGACGCAGGCTGCGACGCGCTCTAGCGATTTCCTACACCAGGTAATTGCCGGCCTGCTGATCCTGGGCATGCTGAGCGTTGGTATCAGCCTGGTTCCAATGAACAACGGGCTCGAAGCGCCCGGGGTGGCATTGGCTGTGGAGCCGATGGTGGAGGTGCCGCCGGAGTATCGACATCCTTATGCCGGCAGCTTCATCCTCACGACGGTGTTTCCCCAGACACCGATCACCGTTGGTCAATGGGTGTACGGCAAGCTAAGCCCGGTCGTCAAGATCGTGCCCCCCGAGCGCGTGGTGCCACCAGATACGACCCCGCAGAAAATGGCGGAAGAAGGAACTCGCATGCTGGAAGAAAGCGAGACGCTGGCGACTGCTGTAGCACTTCGGCTGGCCGGCTACAACGTGGAGGTCGTAGGTGAAGCCGCCGAAGTCGTTTCAATCCTCCCGGAGAGCCCGGCCCGCGACATACTGCAACCCGGCGACCGCGTCATCGCCCTGAACGGTGAGCCCATCAAGATGGCCGCCGAGCTCGCCGACCGGATCAGGGCCCAGGACCCCAAGGCCAGGGTTAACCTGACCATCGAACGGAATGGCCAGAGAATGGAATTGACGCTTCCGCTGATGCAGCCATCAAGTCCGGATGAGCCGCCCCGGCTGGGCATCACGGTGCGGACCGTCGGGTTCGATGTGGAGTTGCCATTTCCTGTGGAGGTTCACCCGCAAAAGATCGCAGGCGGTCCATCAGCCGGCCTGATGTTCACACTCACCATCTACAACCTGATCACCGAGGAAGACTTGACAGGCGGTCACCAGATTGCCGGCACGGGCACCATCGACCTGGATGGCAGGGTTGGCCCCATCGGCGGAGTCGAACAAAAGGTGGCCAGCGCAGAGCGGGCCGGCGCTGAGTACTTTCTGGCACCCCTCGAGAACTACGAGGATGCACGTCGCGTGGCTCGACGCATCAAAGTCGTGAAAGTAACAACTGCGCAGGAAGCTATCAACTTCCTGCGCAGTCTTCCAGCCGCTGCCCCTTGAGCGGGGAGCCGGCAGAACCCAACGCGGTGTCAACGCAACTACGCCACCGCTACTCTGAGCACCCCGACCTCGCCGAGGTTGGTGTTCTCCTGGCGCAGAATGCGGAACAAAGCTGCCACCACATCCTCACTCCACTGTGTCCCAGCCCCCCGCTTGAACTCTTCCACCACCAGGTCCAGACTCAAGGCTTTGCGGTAGTGACGATCCGACGTCATGGCGTCAAAGGCATCCGCCACGGCAATAATCCGCGCGCCAATGGGGATTTCTTCACCGCGCAGGCCATCAGGATAGCCACGACCATCCCACCGCTCGTGATGGTGACGGACGTATTTAGCCCCACTGGCGAAACCGGCGAAACGGGACAAAATTTCGGCCCCGGCAATGGGATGATGGCGGATAAACTCCCACTCATCATCAGTGAGCCGGCCAGGCTTCGTCAAAATACAGGTGTCGATCTCCATCTTTCCCAAATCATGCACCCGGCCGGCGGCACGAATAGTCTCCACCTCGTCCCGAGGGAGACCCATTTCCACCGCCAGACGCTCCGCCAGCTCAGCAACTCGGGCCGAGTGCCCCGCTGTGTAGGAATCGCGGCGGTCAATCAGATCAGCCAGCGTCTCCACAGCTTCCAGCGTCATTGAGCCAAGCGCCTTCCGCAAACTAGCCTGCAGAGACAAGTACACCAGCGTGATGGAAGGCACGATCAACATGATACTCCACGGATGAGTCTGGAGCAACAAAGCCAAGTAAACGCCTGATAGCAGAAGAGCCACATGGAGGGTGAGCGGCTGTTGGCGGGACTTGAACCACCGCCAGACCGAGTACGGTCCGTATTGTAATAACGCCGAGGTCAGCAATCGATCCACGGCGAGCATCGTGGTGATGGCTCCTATGAGCGGCACCACAATCAGGCGCGACTCGAATTGGAATGGAATGGCGCCACCTAGCTGCACATACACCGACTGAGCACTGAACACCTCTACGACAACCACGGCAAAGTCGATGGCAATGTGTGGAAGCTCGCGCCGGTTGAGAGCCATGCCTATCAGCGTCCCTGACCCGGCAACCAACACGCTCCAGGGTGCAGGAAACACAAGGGCGGTGGTAAAGATCAGGCCCACATCCAGCAAGATCCTCGTCCTTCGGGCAACGCGGAGAGGGAATCGTTTTGCCAGGGCAAGGAGTAGAGCAAGTGCGAGCGCCAGCCCTACCTCGCCGGGTGCCAGCATGTGGGGCTTCTTCTGAGTTGCAGCAGCGGCAACCAGGGTGATTGACCAGATGAGGAGGAAAGCTGTCGAAATGATGCGTTGCATGATGACTGGCCTCCTCATCATCGGCATGAGGGAATCTTGGTTCCCAGGCTGACAACAAGTTCGTCCGGGAAGTTTGAAATTGCTGAGAAAAGATGTGCTGGCGCAAGAACAGAGGAGGACGGACCTTGCGCATGCCAGACAAGAGGCACAGACGAGCCCGTCACAGGTCTGTTCGGCTGGGGCAGGGTTGCCGGGTCGGCCACAGCCTGAGTGTCGTTCGATCCCGTGAACGGCACCGCCAGCACGAATCCGCCGGCCCGACACAGCCGTACAGTATACATTTGTGTCACCTCCGAAAGATACCGGGCTGGCTAGGGGGGTACCACAGCCCGGGGGCAGGGTTATCTTTGGAGCAGTCAAAGGTCCAACGTATTCATAGTTTATGTCAGATGATGTCACGAGATAGTCACGGCCTTTGAGGGTTCAGCGCGACAAAAGAGGGCAGTGCGTCATGCAACGCACTGCCCTGCTTCTCTCGAAGGCTCTCAAACGCCGGTTAGGAGTGCTTCCTCAGATCGAAGGGATCCATATCACCGCCTGGCTTCATGTTCCAATCGCAGCGAATATGATCATCAAGATTGCAGGCCACGTCATAGGAACAGCGTCTTGCCACAACAGTGTAGGTCCCCTCACCCTGTTCATATTGGCGGTCTTCCAGGAGATACGCCTCCCCGCCTAGCGCAGGGCAAAATGTCTTAAACGCGACAACCCATGCCATATGATCTGGTCCTTTCCTGTGTTTGTCTCGTGAAGTGAAGCTAACGCAGGCCGGCCAGCTCCTGCAAGCGATGCCAGTTCGCCAGGCGATCCGCCTGAGCGCGCAGCAGCACTTCCGAGGGATTGCCGTCCCGATCAAAGTGCTTGGCAAACCGGGCTTCTGCGCGTGCAAAATCGATGAAAGTGATCGGCTTGTCAGACCGCGGTGGCGTGTACCAATCTTCTTTCTGAGCAGGATTCCCCACCAGGCTCAGGCGTTCGCGGATCGTGTCGCCGGCCTCCGGGTCATAGATGAACAGCGGGAATGCCCGCGATTCGACGGCCAGCTTGGCATGTGCCGCCGACAGGTCATCCGCTACACCGTGCTCAGGCTGGCACGTGGTGTAGACATTGATCAGGGCCGGCCCTTTGAACTCGTTGGCACGCATGACGGCCTTGTAGAAATGATTGATGTGAGCCGCCGTCGTCTGGGCCACGAAACAGTTGGGGTGCATCATGGCAATGAGCCCGATCTCTTTACGCAGCTCTTGCTTGCCGGGAACCTCGCGGCCAAAGGAGGCCATCTTGGCATCCTGACCGGTGTACGAGGCAGTAGACGCCTGTCCGCCCGTGTTAGAGTACACCTGAGTGTCCAGCACCATCACGTTGATGTCCATGCCACTGGCCAGCATGCGACTCAAGCTCTGGAAACCGATGTCGTACATCGCGCCATCGCCCCCCAGCACCCAGAGCTTCTTGTCTTGCCAACCCATCTGATTCCACCGTGCACGCACGCCCATGGCATCAGCCGGCGCGTTCTCGAACAGCGAATTGGTCCAGGGCACCAGGAACGGGTTATAGGGGTACGTTGAGCCGTACACCGTGTTGCAGCCCGTCGCCGCGACGATGGCGAAGTTCTCGGGCCCGTACACGAAGCCGGTGGCGGCCAGAAGCATGCGAATCGCGGTTGCCTCACCACAGCCCATGCACGAGCCGGCACCGCCCACGTACAGCAGCGCATTTGCTTCAGCCAGCATCATGTCGGCCAGTGCCTTCTCACTGATGTACTCCTTCGGTGTCGGTCCCACGCTGCGGAAGAAGTTGAACGACTCTCGATACCGCGGAAGGGTGTCCGATTCCTTTGGGATCATCTTCAGCGCGTGGTAGCCAAGGTCGGCACAGACCTGGACGCATTCAGCACAGCCTTTGCACTTCGTGGGATCGATGAAGATGCCAAACATGGCCCCTTCCCGCCCCTTGCGCGCCGGCACGTCGTAGTACTTGCGCGTCCTGACCCAGTTCGCCCGAATCCGCCCCTGTTCTTCAGGATCACCGATCTTGGAGATTTCGGCCTCCAGACGCGATTCAGGTATAGCCTTTCCCAGAATCGCCGTGTCCGGACACTCCGTCACGCAGGTCATGCAGCCGACGCACTTCTCAGCAATGAACTCGGGAATTTCCGGTGCAATGTAGCTAAAGTCGCGGAGTGCACCCGTGCCAGGTGGTACAAGACTGCGAGCCACACCCACATCAGCCGGCAACTCAACCGGGCCAACACCCCGGTTGTAAGCCCCGATCACTCGTTCGTTGAAATCCGCCACATACTGATCGACATCCAACGTCAACACAGAAGCATCCCGAAACCCGATTTCGTGGATCTCTTTGGTTCCCCCGGGCGATTTGCGCCCAAAGTCATGGGCGTACAACTCGGGCTCAAAGTCCAAAGAGCTAAACACGGGCTCTTGAGCTTCGGTCTCGTGCTTTTCAGTTTCAGCCATCGCTCATCCATCCTTTCACCTACGTGGATGATACCTTCACCGCTCACCAGGTTCCAAATCACTCAACTCACGCACCAGGTCCGTCATGGACAGAATACCCACCGGCCGAAGGTGATCCGGGTCTTCAGGTCGGACGACCACCAGGCGGTGGATTCGCTTCTCACGGATCAATGCTACGGCATCAGTCACTGGCGTGTCTGGCGCAACAGCGATCACGGGGGAGCTCATCAGATGCTCGGCTGTCATGCCGCGAAAGTGGTGGAGGTACGGGGCTACAAAGCCGGCATTGACCAGGTCAGTTCGCGAAATCACACCAACTGCATAGCCTTCCCTGTCCACCACAACCAGCGCGCTGACGTCGTGCTGATTCATTGTCTCGATGACGTCTGTCACCGGCGTGTCTGGCCGGCAGGTAATCACACCTTCGTGCATCACGTCACGTACAAGCTCATGCCCACTCATCACCGCCTCCTCACGCCGGCACAGCTTCGCCTTCGATGATTTCGCGCGGGATCTCGAAGACCTCCGTGTAACCACGCATTACCGCCTTCAGGTTGTCCTGCACAACCTGCTCGCCCTTGCCGCCGAAGTACTTCCGCAAGCTCCGCTCCACGCCGGCGAACACCTCCTCATCGCTGAGGCCACGCTCCTGGATAAACGGCGTGCTCCGCAGGAAAATGCCGAGCAACACAATGCCCTGCATGCGGACTTCTAACTCGGGGCGCGTGGACACTTCCCGCGCGATCCTGGCCGTATCAAGCGCCAGCACACGGATGTTGCGTTCCCGGATGATCCGTTGAGCATACGGAGGGATTTGCGCCCACACCGCGGCCGGGTCCGTGTGCCGGCTCTGCACGAAGAGCAAGCCCCCTTCGCGCAAGCCATCCAGTGGGTTGCCCAGGTTGAAGGCATTGACGTCGTTCAACGGCACAAAGTCCACGTACTTGAGCTCACAGTGGGTCCGGACCGGCTCTTCGGCGATGGTCAGGTAGTAGGTGGTCGGCAGCCCCTTCTTTTCCGAGCCGTACTTGGGGTAGGCCTGAACCTGCATATCGAAGAGGTCGCCGGCGATGGTCGCAATGATCTTGTTCGTGGTCACCGAGCCAAAGCCGCCCACCGAGTGACCACGCATGGAGAAAGCCCCCTTGGGCTGGACGTTGGGGTCCTCGTCTGGGATGAGGGCCAGATCATGCTTGATGCCCAGGACGAAGTAGCGCAGCCCGCCGTCTTCCCGCATCATGTTCTTTACAGTGGCCAGAAAATCGCCAGGGCGCACATCGCGGCTACCCAGGCCGGCTGACCCCGAGTAGATCGTCGGAATCCGGTCGATCTGCGGATAACCCTCGGTGCCGATCAGCGCGTCGGCAAAAGCGCCCTTGATCTCCAGCGTCAGCGGGTTCGACTGGGCCAGAGGATTATCCATGCGCTCCAGCACAGCGAAAGCTTTCGTGTGCTTCAGGGCGTCTACCAATTGCGGCCCAGGGAAGGGTCGGAACGCTGTGACGTGCACGACGCCCACTTTCAGCCCGTACCTGTCCCGCATGTAGTCCACCGTTGGCTCAGCCGTCTCCATCATGCTGCCCATGCCAACGAGAGCATACTCTGCATCGTCCATTCGATAGGCGTCGATCACGCCATAGCGCCGGCCTGTGTACTCGTAGAACCGCTCCATGACCGCTTCCAGCACCGGCATCACCCGGTCGTAGAAGAAGCGCTGGGCAATTTTGCCCTTCATGTAGCTGTCCTGGTTTTGGACCACGCCGCTTTGCACCGGATGGTAGGGGTCCATCAGGTTGCGCAGCCGCACCGGGTCGTTGGGATCACCGATGAATTCCTTCATGAACTCCGGCTCTGGCAGGCGTACGTTTTCGATGGTGTGAGTCGTCAGGAAGCCGTCCTGGACGTTGAAGAACGGCGTCTCGGTCTCCTCGGCGACGCGCCGGGCAATGAGCGCCAGGTCGCCGGCCTCCTGAGCGTTGCGCGCGAATAGCATGCCCCAGCCGGTGTCGGCCACGCCCATGACGTCGTCATGCCCGGCGTGGACGTTCAGCGACTGACTGGTGAGTGCCCGCGCGCCGATGTGGAACACCGCCGGCAGGCGCTTGCCGGAGATCGTGTACAGCACCTCCTTCATCAGGATCAAGCCCTGGCCTGACGTGAAGTTAGACACACGACCGCCGGCAAGGGCAAACCCCTCGCATGTTGTGGCCGAGCTGTGCTCGGACTCCAACTCGAGAAAGACCAGCTTCTCACCCCACAGGTTGCGCTTACCAGCAGCGACTTCCTGCTGGTACCCACCGCCCATGTTCGTTGACGACGTGATGGGATAAGCGCACGCTCCTTGCGTGATGTTGGTGTCGACCCACACGACCGTCGCTGAGCCATCGGCTGTTGTGGGGATTCCCGGATAGGGGAAAGACCTTCCTTGCTCCCTCTCCATTGCTATACCTCCTCAGACTCTATCTACACCACGACTATCACTACCACTCTCACAGCTAAAGGTCCAAATCTAATCACAAACACGACCCAGCCCCGTCACCGGTAAAAAGACCGGCCTTAGCAAGGCAAGCAAAGCGGTTTTAAAGACTGCAAAATAAAAAAATCGGAGCC
>CAYYSH010000122.1:7790-8258 GCA_964474265.1 uncultured Anaerolineales bacterium | reverse complement strand
GGGCAGAGCATAGCTGTGGGACCGGGCGGCAGGGTGTGGGCCGGCACGTGGGGCACGCTGGACATGACCCGTGTTGACCTGATTGCCCACTGGCCGTTCGTGCCGGCGGTGATCAACTGGTTCCAGGATTCGGCTTGGCAACATCTGGTGTGGGATAACGATGGGTGGGTTTCTACCATCGCAGTGGACTCCAACGACGTGGTCTGGATTGGCACGTCGCGAGGCGGAATCGACTATGACCAGAGTGGTCAGGAGGATGACGATGTGGCCGGCCGGGCCATGGGTGGCATCAGGCTGACCGATGGCGTTGACTGGATCACCTGGACACCAGACAACTCGCCCCTGGTCACCGACGACATCGAGGTCATCCGCGTTGCGCCGGACGGGGATGTGTGGATCGGCACGAATGGCTGGGGCCTGATGCGATTCCACCCTGGCGAAGCGCCGACCCCGACACCCACCAGGACC
>CAYYSH010000122.1:7375-7780 GCA_964474265.1 uncultured Anaerolineales bacterium | reverse complement strand
TCACCGAGACGCCGACGCCGTCGGCTACCAGCACGACTACGCCGACTCCCTCGGTGACTGGCGAGGTCACGCCCACGTCCACGGCGACGGACGAAGCAACGCCATCCCCAACGCCGACGGCGACCCAGACCGTCGCCGGCACGGTAACACCGACGGCAACGGCCACGCCGACTGCGACCGCCTCGCCACGCGGGCCGGTGGCCCGCCGGGTACACCTGCCGATGGTCGCCCGCAACTGGCGTCAGAACCTCACGCCGGCTCCCGCGGCCACGCCGACGAGCACAGCCACGCCGGCACCGACGCGTAACACGCCGACGCCCGTGGTCACCCCAACAGCGACACCCACACTGACGCAGACAGCGACACCGCCGCCTACGCCAACAGCTACCGCGTCGCCGACGGTCA
>CAYYSH010000122.1:0-7365 GCA_964474265.1 uncultured Anaerolineales bacterium | reverse complement strand
ACTGTCACGCCAGGCGGCCCGGGGCCTCAGTTCACGTGCAGCGGCTGGTGTGAGCCTGGGGCGGGGGCCGGCACCCTGCGCCAGGTGGTGACCTCCGACCGACCGGTGGAGGATTGGCGGGCGTATGTGGGCGGGTTCCTCCTGGGCGAGCTGACCGATGAAACGCCGACACAGGCCATTCTGGACGCGCCGGCAGGTCTCCACGTGCGGATCGAAGCCCTCTACCAGGGTGAGTGGATTGCTGCATGTGAGTCGGACGTGGAGTGCCCGGGTACCGTAGGCTGGCGTTTTGACTTTCCCCAGCAAAGATGGTAAACTTTAATTGCATTGTTGAGGGCAATCTGCGGCGGCTGTAGCTCAATTGGTTAGAGCACCTGGTTGTGGCCCAGGAGGTTGCGGGTTCGAGTCCCGTCAGTCGCCCTCCCCATAGAAGCCTGGACCGCGTCTGTTCTTGGCGCGGTCCTTAGTTTTTGAGGCGCATGGCTGAGAACACCGTTTCCACACATCGCCTGGTGGCGCTGCAACACCGCGATTTCCGCTTGCTGTGGTTGGGACAACTGATCTCGACCACCGGATCGCAAATGCAGATCATTGCCGTCAACTGGCACATTTATGAGTTGCTCCGGCAGCAAGATTACGTCGTTTCGCTTTTTGGGCGAAGGATCACGCTGGCCGCAGAGGCCCTGGGGCTGGGGACACTGGGTTTGGTGCGCATCCTGCCCATCATTTTCTTCGCGCTCCTGGGCGGCATGTTGGCCGATACCCGCGACCGCCGGCGACTCCTCATCTGGACGCAGAGTGCCGCAGCCATCTTCGCGGCCATCTTGGCCGGCATTACGCTGACCGGCCATGCCACTGTTGCCGCCATCTACCTCCTCACTGCTGCCGGCGCTGCCGCTTTCGCCTTCGATCAGCCGGCACGGCAATCGCTGGTGCCCAACCTTGTGCCTCGGGAACACCTGACCAACGCTGTGAGCCTGAACACCCTGCTCTGGCAGATCGGGTCGATTGTCGGGCCGGCGCTGGCCGGCGTGCTCGTCGGCATGTTCAACATCGGCCTGGTGTATGCCATCAACGCAGCGTCCTTCCTCGCTGTCGTGGTCGCCTTGCTGATGATGCGGTATCGCGGGCGTGCTGCGGCGGAGGATACTGGTTTGGGCTGGTCGGCGCTGGTAGAGGGGTTGCGCTTCACGTACCGCTCGCGCATCATCTGGAGCACGATGCTTCTGGATTTCCTGGCAACGTTTTTCTCGTCTGCCCGGACGATGTTGCCCATCGTGGCCGGCGACGTGCTCGGCATAGGGGTTCAGGGGTATGGCCTGTTGTCAACGGCGCAGCCGGTGGGGGCTGTTATTGCCGGCACCATTCTCTCACTGCGGGAGGAAATTCACCGCCAGGGCGTGGTGCTGCTCATCAGCGTGGCGGTGTACGGCCTGGCGACAGCGCTTTTCGGCGTCTCTACCGTCTTCGCCCTGTCCTACCTGCTATTCGCGCTGACCGGTGCCGGCGACACGGTCTCCACCGTGATTCGCGGTACCATCCGCCAGATCATGACGCCGGATCGCCTCCGCGGGCGCATGACCAGCGTGAATATGATTTTCTTCATGGGCGGGCCGCAGCTTGGCGAGTTGGAGGCCGGCCTGGTTGCGGCGGCATTCGGCGCGCCCTTCGCCATTTTCACCGGCGGTCTGGCCACCGTGCTGCTGACGGCATGGATTGCCTGGAAGTATCCGAGACTGCGGAACTACACAAGCGACACGGCAGCAGAGTTGATGGTGGCGTAGTCCATTTGGCCCAGATTCTTCAACCCGCGATGCTGTCGCGCCACCCTGATCGTGATGGCGAAGCCAGAACGGCGCGGTCACCCGGTCAGTTGCTCTTTGACGGCTCTTTCTACGAAGGCGGCGAAGGTGGTCGGTGGCCGGCGTAGCAGCCAGGTGAGGATGTTGGGGTTCCCCCAGAAGCCGTAGCGCTCGTAGTAGCGGAACATTTTAGCCAGGGTGTCGATCTGGTACTCGCCCAGGCCCGAGGCACGTGCCTGGCGCTCCCACGTCTCCAGGGACACGCTTTCTGCACGAATCACGCTTCCCAGTTGCCGGCTCAGGATTCTGGCGATTTCTATCTGGGTGAGGACTTCGCTGCCGGCCAGTTCGTACGTCGCACCCTCGTGGCCGTGCTCAGTGAGAACGACGGCTGCTGCAGCGGCCACATCTTCCAGATCAACCATCCCCAGTCGTGTGTCCACGCTGTAGGGCACGGCGTAAATGTTTCGCTCCACGATCTGGTCCCAGTAGCCCAGCACGTTTTGCATGTAGGCCGCCGGCTGGAGGATCGTGTACGGCAGGCCTGACTCGAACAGGTGCTCCTCGACGCGCAGTTTTTGCCAGTGGTGTGGCATGCTTTCCGTTTGAGGATGCAAGACGGAGTGATAGACGAAGTGCTGAACGCCGGCTGCGCGGGCTGCCGCAATGGCAATACGACCGATGGCGGCTTCATCGGGGCTCATGTTGGGGCAAATGTGATAGACTGCCCAGGTATCTCTGGCAGCTCGATTCATTGTGGCCGGCTGACGCATGTCGCCGACCAGCGCTTCGTGGGCGCCCATCGCTTCGACGATCGGGAGCTGCTCAGGGCGGTGGATCAGCGCCCGCACTCTCAGACCATGGCCGGCCAATGCGCGAATGACGGCTCGCCCGGTCTTGCCGGCAGCGCCTGTGACGAGGATCATGGGCGCTTACTTCCAAGATTGGGTCCGATGCACCCTGGTGCGCGCCACTGCTCGCGGAAGGCGCGGGACCTATCTGCCAGGTCGGCCAGATCCTCTTCGGTGAGCACTTCTTGCATGCGCTCGAAAATGTGTCGCTCCTCCAGTCGGACATGGTCGTGGAGCCGCCGGCCAATCTCCCCGATGAGTTCTTGCAGGTCATGGCCGGCCTCCACCTGCTGTTGAAGCTCAAAGACGATGTCACGAAACCAGGCGTGATCGTCCAGCATCTGGCACACCTGCGTGTCCTGGCTGGGCGGTGTGTGGCGGGCGTAGATGGGCAGGAGGACTTCCTCCTCTTCCCGGAAATGGGGGCCGGCGTCCTGTTCCCAAAACCGGAGGAAGTCTCTGGCAACCTGGTCTGGCGGGCCGGCATTCTGTTCGCCCTGCGCACTCTTTCGGAGCAGATGGGCGTGGATCAAAGCGTGGTGGTGGTCGCGTGACAGATCTTGTAGCGCTGGATGTCGTTTCAGGGGGACTGTGGTCATAGCCTGTCTCTCAATTGCGATTTACAGGGCACTTGTTCTCTGGACGGACTCTGGCGAATTTGTTCACACGCCAATATGCTGAGGAGCGAGGTACGCCTTGCCGTATTTTGTTGCACTGTTCGCACCTGGGGGTGCTCACTCCTCGACTCGCCAGTGCCGTATTTTGTTGCTGTTCGCACCTGGGGGTGCTCACTCCTCGATTCGCCAGTGCCGTGTTTTGTTGTTGTTCGCACCTGGGGGTGCTCACTCCTCGATTCGCCAGTGCCGTATTTTGTTGCACTGTTCGCACCTGGGGGTGCTCACTCCTCGGCTTTCTCAGGGACTGAGTATAGCACATCAGAATGAATAAGGGTAACCGCCATTTGCCTGTAAGCAAGGGTGCGGGTATGATTCAACGTGCATGCGGGATGTACGTCAAGCCAGGTCAGCGTGAAGGCCAGTTGCAGCCGGCTTTGCCGGAAGAAGGCTCACTATGTACGACTACAACACACCCAGATCCAGGGCCGGCGGTCCTGGTCACTTGATCATTGCCATCGTGGTCTTTATCATCTTGATCGCGATTATCTACTGGGGCGTCACTCATCCGCCGACCCGGCGTCGAGGAGGGGCGTTGCCACCACCCGTGCCGGTCCTCCCGACCTCGATTGCCGGCCCCGGGATCCCGCCGCCGGGAGGCGGCCCGGTCGAACCGGCGCCAACGCTCAGCCCAGGGGAGGTGATGGTTTTTACGATAGATGGGCACGCGGTGTGTCGCGGGTACCCGGTTGGGGAGTTGGGCTACCACCTGCAATGTGGTGCGCCGGCCGGGGTCAACCTGTTCCGCGTTGTCAATGCTGCGGGCGAGTCGGCATTGGCTGTGCGTTACACAGATGAGGTGCTGATCCGTGTCGGGCCGTAAGGTGGCACGAGGCTTTTGTGGGTGGTGCCGGCTCTGTCAGCTACAATGGCGTTGCGCGCTTTCCCGTCATGTGGTATAATAGGGCAACCTTACGCGAGGTATCTATACAAGATATAGCGAAATCATAGTAGCCATTCATGCTAGCCCATCCTCGTAATGATTCACACTACAGTATCGCGTACGCCGATTACTCAGTCGGCAATTTGCGTATGTGTTGGAGGGGCGGCGGGCCTTTTGTACCTTTACATAAGGTAAGGATCTCCCCTGCCAGATCCCACAGAGCGGGATTCCTTTGTTTTCACATGAGGAGGTCAAAAACATGGGAGAAGATCACGAAGTAGCTTTGTTTATAGACTTTGAAAACGTTCGTTACGGCTTCTTAAATACCTACGGGCAAGAGCCGGACCCGCATGATTTAATGGCGAAAGCACGTGCATATGGCCGGGTTGCAGTGGCATCTGCATATGCTGACTTCACTGAACACCCATCCTACTACCGACGTACGCTGGAAGTTGCCGGCATTCTCCCCCGCGATATCCCCAAGCGTCGTACCGGAAGCCACAAGAGCTCAGCCGATATGGTCATGCTGATGGATATCGTCGATTGTCTTCTTGATCGCCCTTCGGTCGAGACTTATATTTTGATGACTGGGGACAGCGATTTCATCCGGGTGGTGACCCGGGCGCGACACCGTTTTGGAAAGAAAGTTATTATTGCTGCTGTGCCCGGAACTGTGAGCAGTGATCTGGTTGCCAGTGCTGATGCCGAGGATCCCATCATTCTCGAAGGTGTGGAGGCTCGTGTTCCCGGATCTGCCATGGATTATCCACTCTTGCCCGAGGGTACGACCTACGAGGAGGCCCAGTTAATACGACTAATCGACTACCTGGAGCAGAACCGTCCGTATCTTACCTTGAATTTCATTCACAGCTATGCCGTTTCGCCCACAGGCCGGCTGCGCTTCACAGACGATCTGGCAAGCCGATTGCTAGATCGGTTTATTGAACAGGAAATCCTTATTCCGTACGACAAGCAGTTAGAGGATGGCCGGGTGGTAACGAATCTTTACATGAATCGCGAGCACACGATTTGTCAGCAGGTGCTCAATGGCCGGCCAACTGAAGACCGGCCAACTGAAGAGTAGTCGGCGATCAGCATAGCTTCAAAATTGGACACTTTGATCCAGGTATCACGCACTTTCGTCCTTTGATCTGAGAGTCGTGAAAGGGCGAGGCAAGTCGGAGGGCAGACATCTCTCCGAACAATTGCCTCGCCCTGATTGCGTGGCCTCTGGCTATGCACATGTCATGTTGTCAGGCTAAGAGCCTCTCCGAAAAATCGCTGGGTCCGGTCTCTGACCGTGTTCCCCTGGCGCGGTGAGAGGCCGGCCAGAGCGATTTGTGGATGGGCACTAACTAGCGGTAGAAAGCCACGCCAAGAGCACCTGGTCCGGTATGAGTGCCAATGACCGGCCCGAGTTCTGTGGTGTGAAGCTCGGCTACAGGGAATCGGCGGTAGATCTCCTCAGCCAGCTTGGCGGCCGCTTCTTCATTGCGAGCATGGATGACCCCCACGTGTACAGGGCCATTGCCTGGTCCCAGCATGTCGGACATAAGCTCCAGCAAGCGGTCGGGCACCCTCTTCCACGTGCGGACACGATCCAGCGGCTCGACGCGACCATCCTTCAGGAAGAGGATTGGCTTCACGCGTAGCAGAGACCCCAGCAATGCCTGTGCTCCACCGATCCGCCCCCCCTTGTGCAGGTATTCCAAAGTGTCGAGAGCAAACACAAGGTGCTGGCGGGGTATCAGGTCGTCGATCAGTTTTAGAACCTCGTCGTAATCGGCGCCGGCTTCAATTGCTCTCGCAGCTTCTACGACGATGAACCCCTGAGCCGGCGCGATCCATGGAACCTCCACGGGGGTGATACGCACGCCCTCCACCAGTGCTGCTGCCTGGCGAGCTGAGTTGATCGTCCCGCTCAAGGTCTCCGGTGGGTGGATAGAGATGATGTCAGCCCCCTCGTCTGCCAGACGCTGGTAGACCTGTTGAAAGTCCCCTGGCGATGGCTGTGTGGTCGTTGGAAGTGTATCAGTCGCAGCCAGCCGGCGGTAGAACTCCTCGTTTGTGATATCTATGCCCTCGCGATAAGGTTTGCCATTGAAAATTACACATACCGGCACGATTGCGATGTTGTATTGTCTCACAATCTCGGCCGGCAATTGAGCCATGCTGTCAGTTACAAGGCGGATCATGGCATTATCCTCCTGATCATGTTGCAATAGGCCGCTTGAGGCACTCCGGTTGTCCTGGAGCATATAACACGCTCAACAAAGATTGGTTCCGAAAAAAACGGAAGAATCTGCTAAAAAGAAAGGCTGGTTGACGTTATCCGTCGGGGGTGGATGTCTGGGTTTTGACCACGACGTTGCGGAGAAATTCCTGCAGCAAAGCCCTGCCGCGGGCGTCAAGGCTGCTAAGGCGGCGTTGGTATTCCTGAGTGGCCTCAACCAGCCGGCCACGCAACTCCCGATTGGCCCGTTCCCGGAACGAGAGCCCTAGCGCAAAGCCAGGTAGGAGATTCAGAGAAGGCATATCTGGCATGTTGTTGGACAGGATAGCCTGGATGAGCTCATGCTCGCCCAGCCGGCTGCGGAGTTCCGTGCGTACGTTGAGCAGCAGGGCGGTGATCACCTGGGCGCAATAGGCGAGGGACGAGGTGCTGTTGGGTAGCCGGCCCAGGATGTCCTGTAGCAGTTCCTGATCGCTGGCCTCCCCACGTCCCAGGGCAGCGAGGATACGACTCCGGACTTGCTCCCACTCGGCGTCGGGGCCGTGGGATGTCGGTGTGAACACGACGGTAGAACGACCTGGCCCGGAACCCTCGCCGAGAACGTAGCCGGCGCTGAGAAAGCCTTTTCCTTCGAGTACCCGGAGCATCTCGTACGCTGTTGAGTTACTGACGCCAAGGCGTTCAGCCACGGTAGAATAATGCACCGGCTCACCCGTGATCTGATAAAGCATCACGACCTGGTCCAGAAATTGTTGTTGGCGAGGTGTGAGTTCGCTCACGGTTCACCTGCTTTGACAATGACTTTCCCGTTGTTCAGCGCGATTTTATTGTACTGTTATATGGCCCGCCTGTCAACTCCCCGATCTGCCCAGGGCAATCGCATCTAATTTTCGAGCCGAAATGCGCCATTTAGAGTCACGAA
>CAYYSH010000121.1:0-8281 GCA_964474265.1 uncultured Anaerolineales bacterium | reverse complement strand
CATCTCATCCGCACGATCTGGCTATGTGCGTCGCTGGATCCGCCTCTGGGGCCGCCGTTGACCCGCGAAGTAGCCCCGCGGGCATTGCCGGAGGTGCTGACGCTGGCCGGCTGGGCTGAGGCGCATGCATCGGACATTGTGGAGATAGGGCTTGCGGTTTGAGGAGGAAGAACGGAGTGAACAGCGTAGTGCGCACGGCGCAGTAATAATGCTCCAATGCTCCAGGCCACGCGCAATGCGCACTACGGGATGTTATCTACCACTGCTCAAACATGCGCTCGGCCAGGATCGGCACCAGCAACATGATGACCGGGTCATTTTCGACGTTTTCGTCGGCCGTTAGAAGAACCTCTGTTGTGACCCGAGGGCCGGCATAGACGCGCCCACGCTCCACATGGTAAACTTGCGGGCCTTGCTCGCCCTTGCCGGTGCAAATATCATGGTTGCCGCACAGGCTCCAAACAGGCAACCCTTTGTCGTTGGGACCTTCGTAAGCCGTCCCCCGCTCCAGATGGAACACGATCGGAGACGAGATTGTGGTGCCTTTGTGCACGTTAGCTCCGGTTCGTGTGTAGTACACGCTGAAAACAACATTCGCCCGACTGTTGTCGGCACTGACCAGGAATCGGTCACCTCTTGAGTTGCCTTCCAGCCAGTATGCGAACTGGGCGGCAATGCGGGGACCTTCGTAAAAGCGGACGGTGCGATTGCGCCCGCCGAAGCGGACCTCGGTGCCGGAAATGGATTGTTCCATGAGTTGCCGGCCACGGCTACCGCCACTGCGGCCAATGGCCAGGCCGATCAGCGCGCTCAGCAGGGCGATGCCCACCAACAGCACCGCGAGCAATGTTCTGCGACTTTGCATTCTCGTTGATGCCTCCTTCTGTCATACTAACTTCGCTGTTAGACGCTTTCTAGAATCGCTCAAGTAGTAAAATTGGCAACAGGAACTCAAGTGTTGGATTGCCTTCGATGTCCGTGTTAGCCGTCATGATCATGCGCCCGGTCGCGCCGTCGCCCCAGTGTACGTGGTTCCCGACAAATGTGAGCAGCGGCTTACCCGTGGCGCTGGCACCTGGGAACACGCGGTGGTCGGTAATAGTGTATACAGCCTCGCTGTTTGCGTTGCCACCACGGTAGATGCGGTCGCCAGAACGTATGTATTGGATCTCGCTACTCAGGCTGTGCAGCAAGCGATCGCCTTGCAGGGTATACACCGATGTGCCGCTTGTGCTTGGACCGACCCAGACTTTATTCCCCTGGATCGTGTAAGCAATAGGGGATTTTGGCGAAGGGCCGGCGTACAACCGAACCTGGCTCCGTTGAGTTGCAGCTACCATCGTACCTTGAATAGGTTCACTCTGGAGGACTTCTGTTGACTGCCCAATACTGGTAGCGACTGGTACCTGTGATGAGCCGAACCAGAAGCCTATGAGACCGCTCAATAATGCGACTGCTGCGAAAATCCCGATCAACGCTACTTTTCTAAGCTGCATGATCAATCTACCACAAGTGTTCAAGTTGAATCTGTCTTCGTCAGTACATATTTTACCACGGGCTTGCCTGGAATGCGTTGGCAAAGGGTTGAGGTTCTCTTTGAAAGACGTAATGCAGAGGACTCGTTTCCTGTTGCTGGGGATCAGGGGCATCCCCCTGGTGAGCGCGAACGCAGAAAAAAACCGCCCTCATCGAGGGCGGCCCGCGTTTCCTGAAAAGCAGAAGTCCCGAGTAACCTCGGAGATCTCGCCCAGTTTCCAGTAGCTTACTTTTCCCCTCGCTTGCGCGGGAGGACTCCCTTCCCCTGGCTCACCTACTCGCTCAACCCTTCGATCAAGCTTTCGGCCTGTTGGCTTCCCCGGTGTTGCCACCTTTCGGCCAACTTACGGTTTCCACCTCCCTCGCGAAAGGCTTCTACCGCTCGCCAGCTTCAGGAGATTTTCGGCTACTTTCCCCTGTTAGAGTTCCTCATGCTTCTCGGGACTTCTATGCAATATTATACCCGGTTTCTGCTCGTTTGTCAATACTTTGTGCAAAACTCGTTTGCGTCATTCTGAGGCCGGCCTCCAGGCTGTTCCCACTACATATGGTGTCACAGGTGGGATTGGAACCAAGACATTGTGGTTAAGAGCCGGACTGGTCGGTTCTTTAAGGTTGCTTAAAATTTCGTCATTTGCTTGAAATCAAGCCGTCTCGGTGCCTCATACCTCGCCGAAACGGTAACTCCGCAATGGCTGCACTTGACATATAACCGATTTTGTAGGATAATCCAGGTGTACGTGCCTGGAATCGCGAAGTGCATGAAGGGAGCTGTCGAATGACAGAGCCGGAAGATAACGGGCGTGTCCGCGATCTCGTGTTCGCGCACCCGAGCGAGGAAGAGTTTGCCAGGCTTCTGGACTTTTACCAGATCGAGTGGGAATACGAGCCGCGGACTTTTGTCCTTCGTCGTTATCCGGACGGAAACATCAGAGAAGCTTTCACTCCGGATTTCTATCTGCCGGCCCAGGATCTCTACGTCGAACTGACGACGTTGGATCGCAGCCTCATGACCGCCAAGCGCAGGAAGATTCGTCGTTTACGCAAGCTGTACCCGGACGTCAATATCAAGCTCTTTGATCGGCACCACTTCCAGTGGTTGTTGATGAAATACGGTATGAATGATCAGAGCGACGAATTGATTGGCAAAGAGGCGTTAGGGTCTAACGGGAATAGTTGATAGCCCAGGAGTTGGGCGACCGAAGCCGGCAGTCAATCGAATAGCTCATTCCAGCCTTCCTTGTGGGGATCATTGGGAGGACAGGGCTCTGTCTCTCTCAATGATCCCTTTCGGCTTTTTTGCACAGCTACGTGTTGTAGAGAACGCACTCGCTATTGAAACCCAAAGCGCCAGATCAGGTCAACCAGCGTATGGCACAAGATGGGGGCTAGCAGGCCGTCGCTGCGCTCGTAGGCCCAGCCGTAAAACAGGCCGGCCACTGTTGCCAGGCCTGCGTATGCCAGCCGGTCAATAACAGCGTCGGCGTTGTTCCAATGCATTAACCCAAAGGCTAGCGAAGCCAGCATGAGCGCCAGACGTGGATTGCGCAGGTGCTTGTTAAGCCCATTCTGCAGGATGCCCCGAAAGAACAGCTCTTCCGGGATAGCAACGGTCAGAAACAGACCTACAAATTGAAGCAGGATCAGCGAGAGGTGGGGTGTAGCCGTTGGAGGGAAGGTGAGAAAACGGATGGCCAGGCCAACCGGGATGGCGATCGCGGCAAAGCCGGCGGTGGCTAACAGGGCGACTTCAACATCGAGCCATCGCGGAATCAGACGATAGCCCAACCCGGGGAAGTCCCGGAGCACGCCATAGCCGTAAACGGCAACAACCGTTAGCATAACGGCCCACCAGGCATAGGCCAGGTCATCAAGTCCATACCACAGGTCGTAGTTCCAGCGGAAGTCGAAGGGGATCCACAGAAAGACCCAGAAGGTCGTATCTGTCCACATCATGCGTGGATAGCCACGATCTGCCTGGGCCAGGGTGCCGATGGTGATGAAAACGCCGGCTACGTACACGGCTGTGGCGTACGGATCAAACCGTCCCATGGCCAGCCCGCCTAGCAGATAACATCCGATCGGAAGGAGCATCCACCGTTGCTCAACGCGGAGGATGCCTCTAGTCCGGGCTCGCAGCCACAGCCATGTTTGTGGGTGGCCCAATGCGAGTTGGGCGACAACAAGAGGTAATATGCTCAACATTGTCAGCGCCCATGTGAGAGGAGACAGCGTGGATGCGGCGGCCTCGCCGGCAAGTAATGCATAGCCGGCTATGAGCGTGACAATGGCCGATGCGGCCAGATATGCACGTGGTAGTTGGGTATCTTTCTCTGCTGTTTGCTGCTCGAGGATCGTGTCGGCCACAGTGATTGCCTTTTCCAGTTTCGTGTGGTACGATAACATACCTGCCAGGACCGCTGGCTCATTCTACACGGCCCCAGGCCAGTCGTCAAACATTAACGCGGCTCAGTTGCGATGCGCCTGACTGTTTTTGCAGCGGCTACCTTAGCCCTGATTGTTGCCATTGCGTACATCACCTATCGCAGTGCTCAACTGTTGAAGGAGATCGAGATCCCCTTCAACCTGATGCTGTCGCCAGTAGAGAACGGGTTTCGCCTTTTACTGATCCTGCTATGTGTGGCGCTGGGCCGGCTGAGTGGGCTCCCACCAGGCCGTCTGGGCTGGTCGGTAGAATCGCCGGCGATAGACATTGTCATCGGCCTGGTGTTGGGTACGGTTGTCCAATTCGCGCTGCATCCAGTAACTCGTTGGGCCGTTGTCCGTTTTGGCAAGTGGGTGTACTCCCCACTGGTGATCCTGAATATTCTGCCGGAAACGCGCCGGCAGTGGGTGCTGGTGCCGCTGGCTCTGGTGCCGGCAGCCCTGGTGGAGGAGCTGTTATTCCGCTCGTTGCTGTTGGGTGGGTTGTCAGTTCTCTGGCCGGCAATTGCTCTGGCTATCAGTGGATCGCTCTTGTTCGGGATCATGCACGCACCACAAGGACCGCTTGGGATTATTGCCACCGGCGTAGTGGGATTTTTGCTGTCTCTATTGTTCCTGTGGCGTTGGACATTGTTGTCGGTCTTCGTGATGCACTACACGATTAATCTGTTGCAGTTGGTGCGTGCCTCTCGTGAGCGAGAATGGCTACAGCGGTACTGGGGTCGTGATTGACAAACTGGGAAGTTGGAATATACTTTAACATCTCAGTACCCAGTGAGTAATCAGTGGCCCGTGATCCTCGTCCTATAACCAGATTCTGATCACTTGTTGACTGAGCACTGGCTCTGCTAGCTTAGGAGAAGATGTAGATGCGTAGACCTTTAGTTGGAGTTCCTAGCCACAGCTATGACAAGGTATTGGACGGGACGTACCCGCCCAGTTTCTTGATGACAAAAGTGTATATCCGTAGCCTGGAGTTGGCCGGCACGGCACCAATCATCATTCCGCTGCTGGATCGGGAAGACACCCTGCGGGCCATCTATGAGCAACTGGATGGCCTATTTCTGGCCGGCGGCGTGGACGTAGACCCGTCTCTTTACGGTGAACCACCGCATCCAAAGCTCGGAGATGTGAACCGTGAGCGGGATCGCGTCGAAATCACGTTGTTGCGCTGGGCTCTGGAGGATGGACTGCCAGTCCTGGCTGTCTGCCGGGGCATTCAGGTGCTGAATGTCGCTGCCGGCGGCACCCTGTATCAGGACATTGAATCCCAGGTCCCGAACGCAATTCGACATAATTACCACAAGATTAAGCCCCGAAACTACCGGGCACATGAAGTCATTGTCGAGCCAGAAACGCGGCTATTTGATGCCATCGGAGCTGAGGTCGTGCGTGTAAATAGCCTGCACCATCAGGCAGTCAAAGATGTGGCACCGGGCTTCCGCGTGGCGGCTCGAGCCAGTGATGGTGTGATTGAGGGCATCGAGCGCTTGAATGGTCACTATGCAGTTGGTGTCCAGTGGCATCCCGAAGCTCTGGCAGAAGAAGACGCAGCGATGCAGGCGCTATTCGATACTTTCATCGACGAAATCAACAAGCTGAAGTTTAGCCAGATGAGAAAACTCCGAGACTTGCAGGTTGGGAGTTACGGAAGAGGTTAGTCTTCCGACGCAGCCGAGTCTTCGTCCTCGTCGGTGCTGAGCCGGGCGATGGACACGACGCTGTCCCCCTCATCCAGGCGCATGACCTTTGCTCCCTGAGTCGCGCGTCCCATCTGCGGAATGTTTTTCACACGTGTGCGCATGACGATGCCCTCGGCTGAGATCAATGTGATTTCGTCATCTGCATCTACCACGCGGGCGTCCGCGATGAGTCCCACCCTCTTCAACCCTCTGGCGCTGATGGTCCGAACGCCTTTTCCATAGCGTCCACGTGGCGCGTACTCCGAAAGTGGTGTGCGCTTCCCATATCCCCTGGTTGTTACCACCAGCAGGTCCGCGCCCGGCCGCACGATGTCCATCGAGGCAACGTGGTCGCCCTTCGCCAGTCTGATTGCGTTCACGCCGGCGGCCGTCCGACCCATGGGACGGACTTCCTCCTCGCTGAATCGAATGGCCTGCCCCTTCTCAGTCGTCAGAATCACCTCCTGACCCCCGTGGGTCAGGCGCGCCCAGCGCAACTCGTCCCCTTCCGCCAGTGAAATCGCAATCAGGCCGCTCGGTCGGACAGAAGCAAACGCCGAGAGATCGACGCGCTTAATCCGGCCATTCCGTGTTGCCAGCAAGATGTAATCGGCTCGCTCAAAGTCGGGGACACGTACGGCGGCGGTGACCCGTTCGCCATGGGCCAATGGAATCAGGTTGCTCATGGGGAGGCCGCGTGCGGTCCGACCGGCATCCGGAAATTGGTGCGCCTTTTGGTGAAATACGCGACCCTGATTTGTGAACAACAATACGCTATCCAGCGTGCTGCTCAAGAACAGGTGCTCGACCTCGTCCGCCTCGCGTGTTTGCATCCCTTTCACGCCGCGACCGCCCCGCCGCTGAGTGCGGAAGGTGCTGGCCGGCACGCGTTTCACATAGCCTCGCCGCGTAATGCTGATCAGCACATCCTCGCGGGGGATCAGATCCTCGGCGCTGAAATCGGCTGCGTCGTCGCCTGGCGTGATGGTCGTCCTCCGCTCGTCGCCGTACGTTTCTCGAAGTTCTTCGAGATCATCCCGGACCAGTTGGAGGATTTTGTGCGGGTTGGCCAGCAGGTCCTCGTAGTAGGCGATTTGCTTGATCAGGTCAGCGTGTTCGTCCTGGATCTTTTGGACTTCCAGGGCAGCCAGCCGGCGGAGTTGCATGTCCAGAATGGCCTGGGCCTGAATCTCCGTCAGTTCGAAGCGGCGGATCAGATTTCGGCGGGCTGCTTCTACACTCTCCGACCGCTTGATGGTTTCGATAACCTCGTCCAGGTTAGCCAGGGCAATGAGCAATCCTTCGAGCACATGTGCCCGGTGACGAGCTCGCTCCAACTCATACTCGGTGCGCCGGCGAATCACCTCCTGGCGATGTTCGAGGTGTGCCTGGAGCATGCGCCGCAGGGAAAGAACCCGTGGCTCACCATCCACCAGAGCCAGCATATTGGCCCCGAAGGTCGTCTGCATTTGGGTGTGCTTCAGCAGCTTATTGAGGGTAATGCGGGGAATCGCCCCTCGTTTTAGCTCGATGACAATCCGAATGCCGGTACGGTCCGTCTCATCTCGCAGGTCGGAGATGGTGTCAAGTCGCCCGGCGCGTACCAACTCAGCAATGCGTTCAACCAGCGTCGATTTTCGAACCTGATAAGGAAGTTCGGTGACGATGATGCGGTGCCGGCCACCATCCATCTCCTCGATGTGAGCCTTAGCGCGCATGATGATGCGCCCCTTGCCGGTGACGTAGGCGGTGCGGATCCCGTCAGTCCCCAGGATTGTGCCGCTGGTGGGAAAATCTGGCCCTTTGATGAATTGCATCAAATCGTCAACAGTCACGTCATCAATCTGGTCATAGTTGTCGATGAGGTAGATCAGCGCATCGCATACCTCACGCAGGTTGTGCGGGGGAATGTTGGTGGCCATGCCCACCGCGATGCCTGACGCACCGCTGAGGAGGAGATTAGGGAGCCGGGCCGGCAGAACCTCGGGCTCCTGTAACGTGCCATCGAAGTTGTCCACGAAATCGACCGTGTTCTTGTCGATGTCAGTCAGCATCTCCATGGCAATGCCGGCCAGGCGGGCCTCGGTGTAGCGCATGGCGGCGGCGTTGTCTCCATCGATGGAGCCGAAATTTCCCTGACCATCAACCAGGGGGTAGCGCATAGTGAAGTCCTGGGCCAGCCGTACCATGGCGTCATACACAGCAGAGTCGCCGTGGGGATGATACTTGCCCAACACCTCGCCGACAATGCGCGCGCTCTTCTTGTATGGCCGATTGGGGCGCAACCCCATATCGTACATGGCATACAAGATTCGTCGCTGGACCGGTTTCAAGCCATCGCGAACATCAGGAAGTGCCCGGGCAGTGATTACGCTCATGGCGTAATCCAGGTACGCCCCCTTCATTTCCTGTTCTATGTCTACACGGCGGACTGTTCCGATCTCCATGGTCGTGCCTTTCGCTTCTCGGAATTTGGGGTCTGAAGTGCAACCCGGCACCTCAGACCCCAATTCGCAGGTCATTCGTACTCACGCACAATCTCAGTGCATTCTTGGCGCTCTCAATTACAGGAGTTACGCGGTCAAGACCGAGACGCCTAAGACATGTCATTCTGAGCG
>CAYYSH010000120.1:0-8321 GCA_964474265.1 uncultured Anaerolineales bacterium | reverse complement strand
CAGGTGGGTGGTATGAACTACGTTGTCGCCCGCGAGTCACGCGCAGATTATCACACTGAGTGAATGGGGTGTAATCACATCCGGTTGTAGGGGCGATCCCTTGAGGTTGCCCTGGGCGGGTGCAAGATCCGACCGTACCGACCCATTTTGAACGCGCCCGAATGAATTGTGGCCGCAGAGTGAGCCATCATACCAGCAAGGCACGTGACCAAAGATGAGAAAGACGTACGCATTGATTCTGGCCGGCGGTGTTGGTAGCCGGCTGTGGCCTCGCAGCCGCGAAGGTCGCCCTAAACAATTGTTGGACCTGATCTCCGAGCGGTCGATGCTTCAGGAGACGGTGGCGCGCGTCGTGCCACTGGTCCCGCCTGAGCGCATCATCGTCATGACGAATCAGGGATACGTGACAACGGTGCGGGAGCAACTGCCCGATGTGCCGGCAACGAACGTGATCGGTGAGCCGGCGGTGCGCGGGACCGCATCGGCGGTCGGCTTCGGCGCAGCGATTATCGCCCGCCAGGATCCTGATGCGGTGATGTTTTCTCTGCACGCTGATCACTATATCCGCGACGTGGAGGGCTTTCGGCAGGCGCTCCGGGCAGCCGCGGCGGTGGCCGGCGACGGATACCTGGTGACCATTGGCATCGAACCCGGTTACCCCGAGACCGGCTATGGCTACATTGAGCGGGGTGAGGCACTGGGCACGTTTGAAGGGCACATCGCCTATCGCGTGGTCCGGTTTACGGAGAAACCCGACGCAGAGCAGGCCCAGGCCTTTGTTGACAGCGGCCGGTACTACTGGAACAGCGGCCTGTTCACCTGGCAGGTCTCCACCATTCTGGAAGCGTTTGCCAGATACATGCCCGACACGTTCGAGAAGTTGCAGGTCATGGCCTCGGCCATCGGGACAGACCGGGAGCAGGAGACTCTGAACCGGGTGTGGCCCACACTCGAAAATCAGACGATCGATTATGGCATCATGGAGCGAGCGGAGCGCGTCGCGGTCGTGCCGGCTGACTTCGGCTGGAGCGACGTTGGAACGTGGAACGCGCTGTTCGAACTCATGGCGGCCGATAGCGAACGAAACGTGGTTGTTGGGGACCATGTGGGAGTGGACACGCGAGGTTCCTTCATTTACACCGATGGCCGGCTCATTGCCACCATCGGCGTTGAGGACCTGATCGTCGTTGATGTAGACGATGCTGTGCTGATATGTCCTCGTGACCGGGCGCAAGATGTAAAGGCCCTGGTGGATCGGTTGCAACGAGAGAAACGGACAGACGTGTTGTAGAAGCTGCGTACAACGTGTTGCATGAACGCTGTCTCATGCCGGCGTTTCGTGCGGCGTGTGGTACGCAAATACGCAGAATATGCAAGGTGAATTCATGACTGACGAACCAATGATAGCGTATTGTGTGAAGTGTAAAGAAAAACGTGAAATGGTGAACCCGCAGGCGACCTATACCAGTTCGGGAACGCCTGGGACACGGGGGCAGTGCCCCGTGTGTGGTACTGGCATGTTCCGGATGGGCGAAACGCCGGCCCATGCCAACATACCCAAGCCGAAAGTCACCGCCAGGCCCAAGCGCAAGAAAACGAGCCGGAAGCGGGGTGGCAAGCTGGTCATCGTGGAATCGCCGGCCAAGGCCCGTACCATCGGAAAGTTCCTGGGACCGAAATATCGAGTAAAGGCATCCATCGGCCATGTGCGTGATCTCCTGAAATCGCGCCTGAGCGTCGATGTGGAGAACGACTTCCAGCCACAATACCGGGTGCCCAACGAGAAGCGGGACACAGTAAAGGAACTGCGCAAAGAGGTCGAAAAGGCGGCTGAGGTATACCTGGCCACTGACCCCGACCGCGAGGGCGAGGCGATTGCCTGGCACCTCCTGGAGGCTGCCCAGATCCCGGAGGAGATTGCCCGACGGGTTGTGTTTCACGAGATCACACAGGATGCCGTCACCAGAGCCTTCGCCGAGCCGCGCGGCATCAACATGGAATTGGTGAATGCGCAGCAAGCGCGGCGCATCCTGGACCGGCTTGTGGGCTACAAAATCAGCCCGCTGCTGTGGGACAAGGTTCGTGGCCGGCTGAGCGCTGGCCGCGTTCAGACCGTCGCCCTGCGGCTGGTGGTTGAACGCGAGCGAGAAATTGAGGCCTTTGTGCCAGAAGAATACTGGAGCATAGAGGCTGAGCTGGCCAAGCAGGATACCCGATCTGAAGACCCGCGTCCGACATTCGTTGCCTCGTTGCACCGAATTCGCGGTGAGCAGTTCGAGCTGAAGACTGGTGAAGAGGCGCAGCAGATTGTCGAGGATCTGGAAGGCGCTGCCTACATCGTCGGCCAGGTGCGCAGGCGCGAACGACGACGCCGGCCTTCACCGCCGTTCACCACCAGTACATTGCAGCAGCGAGCTTCGCGCCGGCTTGGGTTTAATGCCCGGCGCACCATGCGCGTTGCTCAGCAACTCTACGAGGGTGTGGACCTCGGTGAAGGCGGCCCTGTGGGTCTGATCACCTATATGCGAACTGACTCGGTGGCGGTGTCGAAACAGGCACAGCGGGACGCGCGGCGCTACATCGCCAGCCAGTTCGGCGACGAGTACTTGCCGCCTCAACCGCCTGTCTACAAAACCAAGAGCAAGTCGGCTCAGGAGGCTCACGAAGCTATTCGGCCTACCTCGGTCATGCGCGAGCCGCGTCAGATCAAGAAGTACCTGACCCGCGATCAGTATCGGCTTTACGACCTCATCTGGAAGCGTTTCGTCGCCAGCCAGATGGCTGATGCGGTCTTCGACGCGACATCCGTGGACATCAATGCCGGCGATCCCGCAAAGGAAATGCCGTATCAGTTCCGAGTGACGGGGTCGGTCTTGAAGTTTGCCGGCTTCCTGGCAGTCTACGGGCGTGATCCGGGCGATGAGGACCTGGACCTGCCGCCGCTTGCTGAGGGAGAGGAACTGGATCTGATCCAGCTCTTGCCGCAGCAGCACTTCACCCAGCCGCCGCCACGCTACAGCGAGGCAACGCTGGTGAAGGCGCTGGAAGAGTATGGGATTGGCCGGCCCAGCACCTACGCACCGATTATCTCCACTATCCAGAACCGGGGCTATGTAGAAACCGTCGATAAGCGACTGAAGCCGACCAGGCTGGGTTTCATCGTCAACGACCTGCTGATCAAGCACTTCCCGGACATCTTCGATGTCGGGTTTACGGCCCAAATGGAAGAGGAGCTGGACCAAATCGCTCGCGGTGAGCGTGAGTGGGTACCCGTACTACGCGAGTTTTACATCCCCTTCGAAAAAGACTTGAAGCGGGCTGAAGCCGAGATGGAGAAAGTTGAGGTGGAGAATGAGCCGACGGGCGAATTGTGCCCTGAGTGCGGTCAGCCACTGATCATTCGCTTTGGGCGATATGGCCGGTTTATCGGCTGTAGCGGCTTCCCGGAATGCAAATATACTGCCCCCTACCTCGACAAAATCGGTGTTGAGTGCCCTCAGTGTGGTGGTGACCTGGTTGAGAAAAAGACACGCAAGGGCCGCACTTTCTACGGGTGTGCCAATTACCCGGAATGCGATTTTGCCTCGTGGCAGCGTCCGCTACCACAGCCGTGCCCGAATTGCCAGGGACTCCTGGTACAGAAGGGCAAGGATAAAGCCCAGTGTCTGGCGTGTGAACAGTGGTACGCGTTGGACGATGTGCAACAAGAGGCATCGGAGGAGATAAAAACGCCGGATGGGAGAGAGGAGCCGGAGCTCGAGCCGGCAATCGGCTAGGGCGCTCATCCGGAGCTGGCTCTCCAGTCTCCTCAGCGGCTTTGCGCTCACATGTTGTTGTGACGGGAGCAAACATGTCTGATCGACTCGCGATGTTACGTGAAAAGCTGGCCGAAGCAGAGATTGACGTGCTGATTGTCAGTCAGCCAGAGAACAGGCGCTACCTCAGCGGATTCACCGGCTCAGCCGGCGTGCTCATCATCGGTCCGCAAACAGCGTTTCTGGCAACGGACTTCCGCTACTACACCCAGGCGGCTGAGGAAGCGCCGGCCTTCCAACTGGCGAAGGTGGGCTACAAGCTCACCGATCACCTGGCGGACCTGCTGGCAGCGGCCGGCGCAAAGCGCGTCGGTTTCGAGAGCGAGCATCTCACTGTTGCCGAGCTTGCCCGTTGGCAGGAGGCAGCCCCTGATGTCGAGTGGGTTCCCACCGCGAACCTGGTGGAAGGTCTGCGGGCTGTAAAATCTGCGGACGAAATCGAGAAGATCCGTGTCGCGGTGCAGGTGGCCGACGAGGCGTTCACCCGCGTACTCCAGCAACTCAGACCGGGGATCACGGAACGGGAGGTGGCCTGGATGCTCAGGGCTGAGATGCACGCGCTGGGTGCCGAGGGCGTCGCTTTCGAGACCATTGTGGCCGCCGGCCTGAATGGTGCCAAGCCCCACTATCGGCCGGCTGACCGGGAGATCCCTGCCGGCGTGCCCATTGTCATCGACATGGGGGCCGTGGTGGACGGCTACCACTCAGACATGACGCGCACGGTTGTTATTGGCGAGCCCGATGACATGTTCCGCGAGATCTACGGCCTGGTGCTGGAGGCGCAGGAGAAGGCAGAGGCCCACATTCGAGCAGGCATGAACGGGGTTGAGGCGGACGCCCTCGCCCGAGACGTGATAGAAGCTGCCGGCCATGCGGACCATTTCGGCCATGGCCTGGGGCACGGCGTGGGACTGGCAGTCCACGAAGCTCCCAGACTGAGCTTTACTGCCGGCGAGGCTCCCCTCGAACCGAACATGGTCGTCACCATCGAACCGGGCGTGTACCTGCCCGACTGGGGTGGTGTGCGGATTGAAGACATCGGCGTTGTAAGAGAAGACGGTTTGGAAATCCTCACTCAAACACCCAAGGACCTCGAGGCCCAACTGATACCGGTTTCGTAGGTCCGCCCGGATCGCAAGGAGGAGCCGGCTATGCAAGGATACGACTACCGTGCACAGATAGACATATTTCGGGATCGCAACGTGCAGATTGGGGCTGCCGTTGGGCTGATTGTTGGCCTGATACTGGGCTGGTTCGTTCTCGGCTGGTGGATTGCACCAGTGCAGTGGGTGGATGCCCGACCCAGCGATCTCCATCCGAAGTGGCAGAAGCACTACGTTGCCATGGTTGTTGATTCTTTTCTCCTCTCGGGCGATAGTGAGATCGCTCGCGCTCGCCTGGATGAGTTCGACGATGCAACGTTGAGCAGCCTGTTTGGTGAGGTATTGACCGAGTTTGAGCAGAGAGGGGCAGAACGGCAGGCAAATGGCACCCGGCAACTGGCTGACCTGCTGGGAGTGACCATCGTTCGTGGCACGCCATCACCGGCACAGGCGACCGCCGTACCAACCCGGGTCGCCGGTCCGACAACCGCACCCGGCGGGGGCGTGACGGGCCTTTTGAGTAACCGTGTGGTGCAGGTGTGTGGTATCGTTCTGGGCGTGTTATTGGTTGCCGCTGCCGGCGTTGCCGGCTTCTTCTGGTTCCGCGAGCGCTCTCTGCAGTACGCGCCCGAAGGAGGCGAGGGCAGACAACCCGCCAAGCCGGCACTGTACGAACCGCGCATTACCAGCATTAACCTTGGCGAGCGGGCTGAGGTGGAGTACCACGGCGAGGGACCCGGCTACGATCGAACGGTCCAGATTTACAAGGGCGCCGAAATCATCGGCACATGCGGGCTGCGAGGCGTCTCGACGCTCAGTGACGCGGGGCGTGTGGTGGCCTGTGCAGCCTGGTTGTATGAGCCGCAAATGCCGGAGCGTTCGGCGGACACGTGTGTGCTGGCCAGCCGGCGCGTTTACCAAAACGAAGCTCTGCGCGCCTCCCTGACCCACGAGCGTGAACCGGGACAGGTCATCCCGGCCGAGCCTGGACAAATAGCCTATCTTGAGCACGAAACGCTGGAGATGACAGTGCGCGTGTTGGATGTGGAGTACGCCGATCCGGACGAGCAGTACATTAGCCGGCTGGTCGTCGAATTGGAACCTGCCACAAAGCGCCGCGAGCCCGGGCAGCCGGCGCCGTTCGATTTCACGTAAATGACTCAAGACCGCATCATCGCCACCATCAGCGCTGAGTTGCAGGTCAGCCGGCCACAGATCGAGCGCACGGTCGCCCTGTTCGACGAGGGTAACACGGTCCCCTTTGTCGCCCGCTACCGAAAAGAGGTGACCGGCGGGCTGGACGAAGCGCAACTGCGTACCATTCTGGAGCGCCTGACCTACCTGCGTAACCTGGAGGACCGAAAAGCGACAGTTCTGGCCAGCATCGAGGAACAGGGCAAGCTCACCCCCGAGTTGGAACAGGCTATCCGCGAGGCGACCACCCTCCAGCAGGTCGAGGACCTGTATCGACCCTATCGCCCCAAGCGACGGACGCGCGCCACCATCGCCCGCGAACGCGGCCTGGAGCCGCTGGCTCAGCAGATCCTGGCCCAGGCCGATGCGGACCCCGAGGCCCTGGCAGCGGACTTCCTGTCGGACGACGTACCAACGATTGAGGATGCGCTGGCCGGCGCGCGGGATATCGTGGCCGAGGTGGTGGCCGAGGACCCGGACGTCCGCAACGCCATCCGCCGGCTGATTCAGACCGCCGGCCACATTACCGCCTCTCTCGCCGATCCGGACAAAGACCCTCGCGGTGTCTACCAGGCCTACTACGACTTCTCCGCGCCCGTTGCTGCCATCCGTCCACACCAGTTGCTGGCTTTGAACCGTGGCGAAACCGAAGGCGTCCTGCGCGTACACCTGCAGGTGCCCGACGAGGACGCTATCGCGGCCATCCAGCAGAAATTTGCGCCGCAGGACCAGTCCGGCTTCGCTGCGCAGTTGGTGGCCGCCGTCGAGGATGGCTGGAAGCGCCTCCTCGGGCCGTCGGTGGAGCGAGAAACCCGCAGCACGTTGACGGAGACGTCTGACGAGCATGCCATCCGCGTGTTTGCAGAGAACCTGCGCAACCTGCTGCTCCAGCCGCCGCTACGGAATGTGCGCGTCATGGGGATCGATCCCGGCTATCGCACAGGCTGCAAAGTCGCCCTGGTGGATGAGACCGGCAAGTTCGTGGGCGGGGCAACCATTTATCCCCACGATCCGCAAAAGCAGTGGGCCGAGGCGAAAAAGGTGTTGCACGGGCTGATTGACCAGGCCAAAATCGGCGTGGTGGCGATTGGCAATGGCACAGCCTCGCGGGAGACGGAGCAACTGGTGGCCGAGGTCATCGGAGAACGCGACGATGGCGTCAGCTATGCCATCGTGAGCGAGGCCGGCGCGTCGGTCTATTCGGCGTCGGAGCTGGCACGCCAGGAATTGCCGGACCTGGACGTGTCGATGCGCGGCGCGGTGTCCATCGCCCGCCGGCTGCAGGACCCCCTGGCGGAACTGGTGAAGATCGACCCGCGCTCGGTGGGCGTCGGCCTGTATCAGCACGACGTGGATCAGAAAAAGCTCTCGGAGACGCTGGACGCGGTGGTGGAGTCGGTGGTGAACCAGGTGGGGGTGGACCTGAACACGGCGTCGCCGGCCCTGCTGCGGTACGTGGCCGGCCTGTCCGCCCGCGTGGCGGAGAGCATCGTGAAGTACCGCGAGGAGCACGGCCCCTTCGCCACGCGGCAGGCGTTGCTGAAAGTGCCCGGTCTGGGCCCGAAGACGTTTCAGCAGGCCGCCGGCTTCCTCAAGCTCCCCGACGGTGAGAACCCGCTGGAGAACACCTTCATCCACCCCGAGTCGTACGCCGTCGTCGAGCGGCTTTTCGAGCGCTTCGGGGTCACTTTCGAGGACGGTGATCTGCCCAGCCTGGCAGCGTGGATTCGCGAGATGATGCAGGACGAAGGGTTGAGCGTGGAGGCGTTGGCTCAGGAGTTAGCGGTCGGGGTGCCGACGCTGAGGGACATCCTGGACGATCTGGGCCGGCCTGGTCGCGACCCGCGCGACAGTCTGCCGCCGCCCATCCTGCGCCAGGACGTGCTGAAGATCGAAGACCTGAAACCTGGGATGCGGCTCAAGGGCACTGTGCGCAACGTGGTCGATTTTGGCGCGTTCGTGGACATCGGTGTCAAGCAGGACGGCCTGGTCCACGTCTCCGAGATGGCCGACCGCTACGTGCGCAACCCGTACGACGTGGTGGCTGTGGGCGACGTGGTAGATGTGACGGTCATCAAGGTGGATGTGGAGCGCGGGCGGATCGGGCTGAGCATGAAGGGCTAGCCGGCCTCTCGCTCGTCCATCACTCCTCGACCTGCGCCAGCAGGCCGGCCTGGTCGAAGGTCACCACCTCCACCGCTTCGACGCG
>CAYYSH010000119.1:0-8368 GCA_964474265.1 uncultured Anaerolineales bacterium | reverse complement strand
ACTGCATGCGCGAGACGAGGTGTACGTCTTTGGCCGGCGGCTTCACGATGAGACACTAATCATCGCCCTGAACAACGGCCTCTCAGGAGCAACAGTTGACATTGACGTGGCCGGCTATCTGCCCGACAACGCCGTCATGGCAGATGTATGGACGGCGTCGGCGGCAACGGTGCAGAATGCCAGGCTGCGCCTTAGCATTCCCGGACGGTCAGGCGTGGTCATGCGTCGGCTGTGAGTGCTAAAGATGATTACCGTCGTAGCATGGCGAGGAGCCAGACGAGGAAGGCAATGGAGCCGCTGATGGCGAAGATGCCCAGGGTTGCGAAGAGAACCGCCCGCTGGCCGGCAGCCACCTGCGATACCAGCAGAGCCGTCCCCAGGATAAACGCCGCCAGCACGAGCGTGGCCGCCAGCCGGCGCACCATCCGGTCGACCCGTTCCAGCTCGGCCTCTCGCGGCTCCTGAGCCACCACCAGTCGGATCTGGCCCTGTTCGATCTGTTGCACAATTCGACGCCATTGTTCGGGCAGGTGCAGCAGCTCATCCACCAGGTCCGAGGCGGCTTCCATCAGACGCCCGCCCACGGCAACCGGGGAGCTCAATTCGGCAGCCTTGCGCTGGGCGAAGGGCATGGCAACCCCCAGCATGTCGAAGTCGGGGTCAAGCTGCAGGCCGACACCTTCGAGCATGACAAGGGTCTTGGCCAGCAGCCACAGGTCGGTGGGGAAGTGCAAGTGGTGCCGGAAAACCACCGGATTGATGTCATTTACCAATTCCTGGGCGCGGATTTCCCGCAGCGGCAAGTCCCGATACTTCTCCAGGAGAAACCGCAGGTCCCGCTCCAGCCGCCGGCGATCCACCCGCGGTTCGGCTACCCCCATGCGCAGCAATTCATCGGCCATGCCGGCCACGTCGCGTCGCACGGACACGATGAACAACCGCATCAGGCTGTCTTTCAGGGCACGGTCGATATGCCCCACCATGCCAAAATCCATGGCCCCGATGGTGGCATCGGGCATCACGACGAAGTTCCCCGGATGCGGGTCGGCGTGGAAGAAGCCGTGATCAAAGACCTCCCGCATAACGATCTGAGCCGCGTTTACGGCAACCTGGTGTCGGTCGATACCAGCCGCTTCCAACTGTTCGACAGCATCGATGCGAATCCCCTCGATCCGTTCCAGGGTCAACACGCGTCGGGTCGTGTATTCCCAGTAGACAGCCGGGACATACAAGACCGATTCGCCGGCAAAATTGCTTCGGAACCGATCCGCGTTGCGGCCCTCGCGTCGATAATCCATCTCTGCCCGGAGCGTGGCCGCAAAATCGTCGGCGATCTCGACGAGGTCATAAACCTCGCCCAGGGCGGTGCGCTCCTGGACTAGCCGGCTGAGGTCGTAGAGGATTTCCAGATCGGTTTCCACAGTCGCGGAAATGCCCGGACGCTGCACTTTGACCACCACGTCTTGGCCATCGGGCAGTTGCGCGGCGTGCACCTGCCCCAACGAGGCGGATGCCAGGGGGGTCGGTTCGAACTGAGAGAATAGCGTTTCAAGCGGGGCATCCAGTTCGGCCTCGACGCTGGCGCGAATCGCGTCGAACTGGACAGGCGGCACAGTGTCCTGGAGCTTCACCAGTTCATGCAGGTAGGCAGGAGGGACGATGTCGGGGCGTGTGCTGAGGATCTGACCGAACTTGACGAAGGTGGGGCCAAGTTCTTCCAGCACCAGGCGCAGGCGAACAGGAGCACCTCCCGTATCAACGCTTTCGTCCCGCAACAGCCGGCGTGGCAACGAGACGAAGGGGGCCAGCTCCAGGATGTCTAGAAACTGTCCGAAGCCGTGCTTGAGTAGAATCTGAGCAATTTCGCGATAGCGCCGCACATGCCGGCGTCGCCGGCCAAATGGTGTCGGGAGCCCGATGGTGCCGTGCGGCTCGCCAGAATGCTGATTACCAGGCATCGGCGTTTCCTTTCCGATTCACAGGTTTGTGAGAGGCGGTGTACCGGGAACGCTTGGTGCTTATAAGCGGAGGGTTTCCTGGAAGGCCATGAGTGCCGTGTCGATATCCTCCGCCTCAATGCCGTAGTGAGTCACCGCCCGCAGCCGCCGGCCTCCGATCGGCGACAGCAAGACACCTCGTTCGCGCAACCCATCGGCCAACTGGGCCGGCGTCATGTCGTCGCGGGTCAGCTCGAAGATCACGATGTCGGTCTCGACCGTGTCTGGATCGATGGCGATGCCCGGTAGCTCCGCCAATCCCTGGGCCAGGCGTCTGGCATTGGCGTGATCCTCTGCCAGGCGGTCTACCATCTCCTCCAGAGCCACGATGCCGGCGGCGGCGATAATGCCGGCCTGTCGCATGCCTCCGCCGACGATCTTGCGCGCCCGCCGAGCCTCGTGGATGAAGTCTTCGCTGCCACACAGCACCGATCCCACTGGCGCTGACAGCCCCTTCGAAAGACAGAACGTCACCGAATCCACGTCTTTCGCGAGCTCGGAGGCCGGCAATCCCAGGGCAACCGCTGCGTTGAAGATACGCGCGCCGTCCAGGTGAACTGCCAGGTCATGCTGATCGGCGATCTGGCGGACGCCGGCCATGTACTCGGGGTGAAGGACAGCCCCGCCACATCGGTTGTGAGTGTTTTCCAGGCAGATGAGCCGGGTGCGTGGGTAGTGTGGATTCTCCGGCCGAATGGCAGCCCGAATGTCATCCAGGGCCAGTGTGCCGTCGGGCTGGTTGGGCACCGGTCGCGGGTGGATGCCACCCAGGGCCGCTGAGCCGCCGGCCTCGTACAAGAACGTATGGGACAAATCGCCCAAAATGATCTCGTCCCCTCGCCCGCAGTGGGTGAGCAGGGCGACCAGGTTGCCCATGGTGCCGCTGACCACGAACAGGCCGGCCTCCTTGCCCATGCGCTCGGCGGCCATGGCCTCCAGTCGGTTCACTGTGGGGTCCTCGCCATACACGTCGTCCCCGACCTCGGCGGTTGCCATGGCTTCACGCATGCGTGGCGTTGGCAGAGTGACGGTGTCGCTTCGCAAATCAATCATGGCCAGACTCCTCGAATCTTGAACGCGTCTGCGACGCGTTGGACAGCCAGGATCAATGCGCCGGTTCGCATGTCCACGCCCTTTGACTTCGCGAGGTTGAGCACGTCGTAGAAGCTGCGGACCATGATCTGCTCCAGCCGGCGGTTGATTTCCTCTTCGCTCCAGAAGAAGCTCTGCAGATCCTGTACCCACTCGAAGTAGGAGACGGTCACACCGCCGGCATTGGCCAGAATGTCTGGCACAATGAAAACCCCCCGCTCCCTCAAGATGTCGTCGGCATCGGGCGTGGTTGGGCCGTTCGCGCCCTCGACGATGATCCTGGCTCGAATATCGCGGGCGTTTTCGGCCGTAATCTGATTCTCGATGGCAGCCGGGATGAGTACATCACACGGGAGTGTGAGCAAATCGTCGTTACTCACTGGCGTGCTGTTCGGGAAAGTCGCCACAGTGCCCGAGCGTTCAACATGCTGCACAAGAGCGTCAATGTCGAGGCCGGCCGGGTTGTAGATGCCCCCATAGACATCGCTGACGGCAATGACCTTAGCCCCCGACGCGTGCATAAACCGGGCAGCCATGGACCCGACGTTCCCGAACCCCTGGACGACCGTGGTCGCTCCCTTGATGGGTATTCCACGGACTTTCATGGCTTCACGGGCGGCAAAAACGACACCCCGTCCTGTGGCAGCGAGACGACCCAGGGATCCACCAACCTCGATTGGCTTGCCTGTCACCACACCCAGTTCGGTATGGCCCTGGTTCATGCTGATCGTGTCCATAATCCAGGCCATGACCTGGGGGTTGGTGTTCACGTCGGGTGCCGGGATGTCACTTTCGTCGCCAATCAGGATGGCGACCTCAGCCGCATAACGCCGGGTCAGCCGCTCCAACTCGTGAGGCGACAGTTGCCGGGGATCGCACTCCACACCCCCCTTAGCGCCGCCGTACGGAATGTCCACCACGGCCGTTTTCCAGGTCATCCACATAGCCAGGGCGCGGACCTCGTCCAGATCAACCTGCGGACTGTATCGGATGCCACCTTTGGTCGGGCCACGCGCCTGGCTGTGTTGGACGCGATAGCCGGTGAAGGTGCGCACCGACCCGTCGTCCATCTTGACTCGAAAGGTCACCCGAAGCTCGCGCTCTGGATATCGCAGCCGGGCGGCGATCCCCGGGTCTACGTCGAGATGCGCCAGCGCTTTCTCGTACTGGACAAGGGCGTTCTGGTAGGGATTCTGCTTGGTCAACCGGCAAGACTCCTCAACTGCGCCGTTACTCAAACAGGGCGCTCACTGACCTGTTTTCGTGGATACGGGCGATGGCTTCGGCCAGCAGTGGGGCGACACTGAGTACCACAATTTTGTCGTCCGGCGAGGTTCGTGGAACGGGGATGGTGTTGGTGACGACAATGCGGCTCAGGACAGAGTGCCGCAGTCTTTCAGCGGCGTCCCCGGAGAGGACCGGATGGATGGCGCCGGCAAACACCGCAGATGCCCCCTGATTCAGCAGGTACTCGGCCGACTCCATCATTGTGCCGCCAGTGGAGATCAGGTCGTCGATGAGGATCACTGTGCAGTTTTTGACCTCTCCCACCATGCCAACGATCTCGGCTTTGTCGGGTTCTGGGCGATGCTTGACCAGGATGGCCAGGCCCACGTCGTTGCCTAACCGGGCTTGCAGCTTGATGGCCCGTTCGACAGCTCCTTCGTCTGGCGCAGCGACGACCAGGGGCGGCTTGCAGGTGCGCTTGAAGAAGTCTGCCAGGATGGGGCCGGCCCGCAGGTGGTCCACCGGGATGTCGAAGAAGCCCTCGATGGCCGGCGCGTGGAGGTCGATGGTCAGCACCCGGTCAGCGCCGGCAACGGTGATGAGGTTGGCCACCAGCTTGGCGGAGATCGGCTCGCGGCCCGCGGTCTTGCGCTCCTGCCGGGCATAGCCGTAGTACGGGATTACGGCGGTGATCCGCGCTGCTGAAGCGCGTTTGGCAGCGTCGATCAGCAGCAACAGCTCCATCAAATGTTGATTGACGGGATTGCATGTCGGCTGGATGATAAAGACATCGTGGCCTCGGATGTTTTCCAGGATTCGGGCTCGAATCTCGCCGTCTTTGAAGGTCGTCACCATGGCATGCCCGAGTTCGACGCCCAACTGGCCGGCAATGGCCTCGGCCAGAGGCCGGTTGGCACTCCCGCAGAAGACCTTTAAGGTGTTCATCCCACCACCTCCATCACGCCCCGATCAGTACTTTCGCACCACGGCTCGATAGGTGGCCGGCTCTCGGGCCTGGATCAACTGGAATTCCTCTCGTGCAGCCCGGATTTGGTCCAGATCGATTCGGGCCACACCGTAGCCCTCGTCTGGTTCATCTACCAGCGCGTGGATCTCGCCTCTGGGCCCCACGATCATCGATTGGCCGAAAAAGCTGTATGTGTATTCCTCCCCGACCCGGTTCGCTGCCGCCACGAAAATCGAATTCTCATAGGCTCGAGCCAGCAGATAGGTCCGCCATTCATCCACGTGGGGTGATTTCCAGTTAGCCAGCACGCATAGAATCTCGGCGCCATCCAGGGCCAGGCTGCGCGCTGTCTCCGGAAAGGCCAGGTCCCAGCCGAGGATCACGCCGATGTTGCCGAAACTGCATTCCAGGACCCGGTAGCGATATCCGGGACGAAACGCCAGACGCTCTTCGTCTTGAAGGTGCACTTTCCGGTAATCACCGATAAATTCTCCATCCGGCCCGACCAGAATTGCTGCGTCATACAGGATGCTCTCTACTCTCTCCTTCAGGGCCATGCCGAAGACGATATGCGTGCTGAATTCGGCTGCGCGCTGAGAGATAAAGTTGACAATCGGACCGGAATCGCGCTCTGCCAGCTCCGTAAACTTCACGCCGCACTCATAGCCTGTGGTGATGAGTTCTGGAAAGACGATGAGGTCGGTTTTGTGGCGCAGGCATATTTGCTCGACGAAGTCCGACATGCGCTCGAGGTTGGTCTGGACATCAGCCAGATGGGGCTGCATTTGAACGACCGCAACAGTCACTTCACGCATGAATGTAATTCAACTCCTTTACTTTGCCCCAAGAATCAAGCGGGGACAGGGGAATGCCGGCCTCTACAGCATCCGCCTGTCCCCGCCTCGTCGTGTAGTACCCCCGGCAGGACTCGAACCTGCGACACGCGGTTTAGGAAACCGCTGCTCTATCCGCCTGAGCTACGGGGGCGCGCTCCGAACCACTTGTAATTCTACACGACCGATGAGTGCGGGTCAACTTCTCTGAGGTTTCGTGGTCAGAATCGCCGATCACTTCGGTCCAGCCGCAGTTCGCATCCCAGCTCCCGCTGAATCAGGCTCAGGTACACGTTGTTCATCGTGCGCCGCTCCAGCCGAACTTCCCGATCAACAGCGTACAAAAGGGCGTTGTATACTTCTGGCCCGCCATAGTCGCCGGCCAGGATCTCCAGAATCCCATGGATAGCCGGCGTATCTGGTGCTATGATTTCGCCTTCCACTGCACCCAGTCGGCGCTCATCTCCCAGGCAGAAGGCCGGCACATCCACCCGAACCGCGTCGTCATAATCCGCCAGGCGAACGAAAAAAGAGACGATGGCCGGCGCATCCTTCAAGTCACCGCGCTCGATCAACTCACGGCTGCCGCGTGTGAACCCCCAGGTCCCCAGAATGACCGGTGTCGAGTAACCTTTCTGGTCCCCGGTCCAGCGATAGATCATCTCACTGTCGGGTACTTCCAGGGGCAGTCCCTCCATGCCCTCCTCTCGGGCCCAGATTTTCGCGTGGGTGGCTTCGCGGCTGGTCTTGGCGATCGAGATCAGGAAACGATACCCCCGTTGGCATTCTTGGAACAGCTCCAGGTACGCCTCGATGATTTCTTGAGGGTACTTCTCGACACGCTCGCGTACCAGTGGGGCTTCGATGCCTTCAATCGTCAGCGGGTAAAGCTGAGGAAGCTGGCCGTACAGCGCGCCGTCCAGGAAGATAACGCTGCCCTCGGGGACATGGTGCGCATAGTCCCGTGCCAGCCCGACCTCCAACCGTTGCAGGAACAGGTCAGCAAACCGCTCGATGCTGCCGCGCGGGATCGTTCCGCGCAGGATCTCGATGTCTACATCGGTTTCGGTGCGACCTTCGCCCATAAGCAGCGCCTGGGCGGTGAAAAGGAATGCCCCGTTGGCCAGGTTGACGCGGCGCACTGAGCCGTCCACGGCGAAGGCCGGCCCACGCCGGGCACCCGGTACCAGATCAGCCGGCAAAGGGTGCCAGTGACGCGACATGAGATCTCTCAGCGTCGCTTCCTGCTCTGCAGCGTCGGTGGTCAATGTCTGAGTCAGGCTCTCCCACCGTTCGTTGATCCGCGCCGCGAGCTTTGAAATGAAATCTGGCATGATCACCTCAAGTGGGTTCAAAACTGCTGGACACAGATGTCAGACACCTGATTACAGGTTTTGTAAAACAAATGTTCGACCGCATTATACTTCAGGAGGCCGTGTCTGTCAAAATGGGATGTGCTGTCTCGCGGCCGAGTAGTACTCGCACAGGTCGTTCACCACACAGATCTCGCACTTCGGGTTGCGGGCACTACACACTTCCCGGCCATGTCGAATCAGATTGATGTGGAACGGGTAGTAGAGTGCCTCTGGCAGGAGGCTTTCCAGGTCATCATGGGCTTTCTCGCGCGAGGTGTTGTTGCCAATCAGGCCGATGCGCCGGCTGACCCGGTGTACGTGGGTGTCCACGGGGAAGGCCGGCATGCCCAGGGCGAACAGCAGCACGATTGCAGCCGTCTTCGGCCCGACCCCGTCGAGGGACGTGAGCCACTGCCTGGCCTCTGCCACCGGCATCTCGCGCAGGAAGTCCAGGCTCAACTCGCCGCGTTCCTCGGTGATGCGCTGGAGGGCTTGCTTGATGCGAGGTGCCTTCTGCCGGCTCAGGCCGGCCACCCGGATCGCCTCGGCAATGGCGTGGGCCGGTGCATCCCGCACCTGCTCCCAGGTGGGGAAGCGATCGCGCAGCCGGCGGTAGGCCCGGTCCCGCAGCTCATCGTTGGTGTTCTGGCTGATGATGGCCGAGACCAATGTGTCCACCGGGTCGCGATCTCGCGGCTGTGGTTCGCCGTAGGCCTGCAAAAGTCGCCTGTGCACCTCCAGGGCTTTTGCCCGAAGGCTCTTCTTATCTTCTGGCATGAACGCTTTACCCTCCCAACCATATCATACGAGCGTTCGCCTGTCGCGTCAATCTGGACCTGCTGCAGGGCTATCGCATCTAATTTTCGAGCCGAAATGCGCCATTTAGAGTCACGAAAC
>CAYYSH010000118.1:0-8386 GCA_964474265.1 uncultured Anaerolineales bacterium | reverse complement strand
GCCGGCTGGCTGCCGGGCCGGCAGTGGGGCGGCCTGCTGAACGTGGTGGCATTACTTCTCTTTCTCGCCAACACCGCGCGGGTGACTCGTGGTGTACGTGTGTGAAGTGTCTCATCTGATACTTCGTCCGGTTCCGGGGATGGTGTCACGCAGAGGCCAGGTGCCCTGGCCGGGTCGATTTGACAAAAATGCAAAAATGTGATATTATTATATTTGCTAATCTAGGACGCAGTAAGTTTTGTTTCGGCATGCGCACGTTTGACCGTCAAGGCTACTTCGGCTGAGACGGTCTTTTTTGTGGCTCGGAGCATAGTTGAGCTCGTCCTTAGATGAAATTCTGTGAAAGGAGGATAACTCAACATGACCGAGCGTACAACCGGAACCGTCAAATGGTTCAACGGTAGCAAGGGCTATGGCTTCATTGAGCGGGCAGAGGGCAAAGATGTCTTCGTGCATTACTCTGAGATTCAAGGTAATGGATTCCGCAATCTGAACGAAGGCGATCGCGTTGAATTTGGTGTGGAATCAAGTCCCAAGGGACCCCAGGCCGTCAACGTTGTCAGGCTCTAGCCGAAAGCAAGCCAACAGAAACGGGCACCCTGATCAGGGTGCCCGTTTTTTGACGTAGTATTGTATCCCCCTATATTGCCGGTCCATCACTTCAGAATGGGAATCTCCAGGCCGGCTGCCTCTTTTAAGAGCTTTGATGGCTCCGTTCAGGCCGTTGTATTTCCCCTCATCTGATGCTATAATCTTGCTTGATCCAGGATTGTGTTTCCCACAGGCCATTGGCCGGAGAGAACTCATTTTCGCCCAGGTGAGATGGGCCTGTTGCGTTCTTGAATTTGGTCTTGGGTGGAGGGAACTGTGAAGGGGCTTTATCCCAAAATCATGTTTCTTGTTGGAGGCGTCTTTGCCATCACGGTGGTCGCCATTCTGGCTTCCGTCTATATCTCCGAGAGCCGGCGAATTGAGCAGGAGGGGCTGAATCGGGCTGAGGACCTGAGTCACATGGCCTTCGAGGCCCTCTACGCTTCCATGCGTCAGGGTGGCGGACGCGAGGGTAATCGAGAAGTGATTGCACGTCTCAGAGAACTGGGGGCCTTTACCCAGCTTCGGGTTGTGAAGGGCAATCCAGTACTCCGGCAATTCGGTGCAGAGCCGGACGAATTGCCCCGGGATGACTTAGAGCGCCGTGCACTGGCAGGAACCGAGGTGCGAGAAATCCATCAGGAAAATGGCTACCGCATGGTGCGTTACGTGATGCCTCTGCGGGTACGAGCCGAATGTCAGCGTTGTCATCAGGCTAAGATTGGAGCGATCAATGGCGTAATCTCCGCAACGATTTCTCTGCGCGAATACGAAGAGGCGTTGCGGCGTCGGCGGAATCTTTCGCTTCTGTCGCTCGGTGGTGGCTTGGTGGCGTTGGGGCTGTTAAGCTTCTACACGCTGCAACGAATCGTCATACACCCTTTACGGACCATTCAGCAGGGTGCATCTGCCATCGCTCAGGGCAATTTGGGTCATCGCCTGGAGGTCCACACGGGTGATGAACTGGAGTCGCTGGCACGGGAGTTCAACCGAATGGCCAGGAGGTTGCAGGAGTCATATGGCCGGCTGGCTGAGGAGCAGGGCAAAGTGCTGGCTGCTATTGAAGCTTCCCAGGACGCCATCTGGGTCAGCGATGCCGACCGACAGGTTGTGATGGTCAATTCAGCGCTGGAACAGCTCACCGGGCTCAGCCGGAAAGATTTGCTGGGCCAGAGGTGTCGCTACCTGTTTGGGGCCCGAACCCACGATGGGGCATCGATATGCGATACATCTTGCCCTTTCCTGCACCCAGATACCCACAGCGGAAAGGTCGAGGCGTGTATGCCAACTAGGTTGGGGAAGGAAGCGTGGGTGGAAATCAGTTATGGTCACATTACTGGCTCCGACGGACATCTGGCCGGCGTGGTCCACATCGTCCACGACCTGACGCAGCGTAAAGAGGTCGAACGGCTGAAAGACGAGTTTATCTCGATGGTTTCCCATGAGTTGCGAACCCCCCTTCATCACATCAAGGGTTTTGCCACAACACTGTTACAGACCGACGTAGAGTGGGATGTAGAGACACAACGGGATTTCCTGGAGAGCATCAATCGGGAGTCGGACCGGCTGACGAATCTGGTGGATAAGATTCTCCACCTTTCCCGGCTGGAAGCCAATGAGTTGCCCATGGAAAAAGAGTGGTACCAGGTTTACGATATTGTGGATGGGGCACTCACGCGTCGCCGCAGCTTGATAGGCAATCGGGAAGTGCGTCTTCATCTGGCCCCGGAGTTGCCGGCCCTGTTTGTCGACGGGCGAGAGATCGAGGTCGTGCTCATGAACTTGATCGAGAACGCTGTGAAGTACTCTGCTCCTGGTACACCCATCACCGTTAGGGCTGAACATCGTGGTGATGCAGTGATCTTTTCTGTGGCTGACCAGGGCATCGGCATCCCCGCCGAGCATCTGGAGCGTATCTTTGAACGGTTCTACCGTGCAGACGGTGGGGCGCGCCGTGTGGCTGGCACGGGACTGGGACTTGCTATCTGCAAGCGTATCGTGGAAGCCCATGGTGGTCAGATCTGGGTAGAGAGTACACCACATGTTGGCTCAGTTTTCTCTTTTAGTCTGCCTTCGTCAACGGTTGCCGCCTGATAACTGCCGATGAGACATTAGCTACGGGTAGCCCTGAAGTCGAATCAGAGCACCAGTCGCGGAGATCATAGAACAGTGAAACGGCTAAAGATCCTGGTTGTGGATGATGAGCTGGAGACGCTGAAGTACGTAGGTGCCAACCTGAGCGCTCGCGGCTATGATGTCCTCACTGCTGAGGACGGTCGGACGGCTCTGAAGGTGTTCAGTGAGTCTGTGGTGGATCTGGTGATCCTGGACATCATGATGCCTGGCCCAGATGGATTCGAGGTCTGTCAGGCGATTCGACGAGAGTCTGATGTGCCCATCATCATGTTGAGTGCTCGTGGCCGGGAGAGAGACATCGTACGGGCTCTGGATCTCGGAGCAGATGACTACCTGACGAAACCGTTTGGTGTGAACGAGATGCTGGCACGAGTTCGGGCCGTGTTGCGGCGTACCACCCAGACACCCGCCGCGTCCCACCCTCCGGTCGTTGTCGGTGCTCTCGAGATCGACTTTGCCGCGCGGCGGGTAACGGTGCATGGTCGCGAGATCAGGCTTACCCCAACGGAGTATGATTTACTTGCGCATCTGGCTATCAATGCCGGGCGTGTCCTCAGCCACCGGGTGCTGTTGCAAGCTGTCTGGGGGCCAGAGTACGGCGACGAGAGTGAATACCTGTGGACTTATATTCGGCGCTTACGGCGTAAGATCGAGCCAGATCCCAGCACACCCCGGTATATCCTCACCCAGCCAGGGGTTGGCTATTACTTCGCTGCCTCTGTATAGCCCTGTAGCACTCCCCAATTGACCAAATCTTTCTGCTTGGACGCCCTTCCCGGGTCTATGACCTGTGGAGGGGCGTTTTTTCAGGGATTTTTCAGGCTCTGGAAAGGCTGATTCAGGCAAATTTTATGATTCTCCAGTATACTCCAAGGTAGGATGCCGTTTCAAGACAGTACTCAGATAGATGTGTCCACAGTTTGGGTTGTCAGCTCTGATTCTGAGGCGCGGCGGCTGATCGGGCTGAATCTCATGAAGCGGGGGTTCAACATTGTGGAAGCTTCTCTCGAAGATGGCTTGCCGGCCTCCAACGCGCCACCACGGTTGGTCATCGTGGATGTATCCCTCACCTCTGCATCGGGCCAGGAAGTGGTTGATTCGCTACGTCGGATCCCCGGCGTGGAAGGGGTACCACTGGTCCTGTTACTATCGACCGCACCCACGGCTGGACAGTTGGCCGCATTCCAGCCGGCCCGATGGTTGGAAAAGCCCCTCGACATGGATTCCCTGCTGACGTTGGTTCGGGAATGCATGGCATCGCAGCAAGCAGAATAGGAGACATGATTCGCAATAAACACGAGGAGGGACCCAAATGAAACGTTGTGCATTTGCTCTGTTGAGCGTTGCGTTAACGCTTGGGGTAGTACTGCTGGCCGGCTGTGCCCCTGCCGCAACGCCTCAGGTGGTCAAGGAAACAGTGATCGTGCCCAAAGAAGTCACGAAAGTGGTTAAGGAAACCGTGGTCGTGCCCAAAGAAGTAGAAGTTACCCGGATCGTGGAGAAGGTGGTCACAGCCACGCCCGCGGCCGAAGCAAAAGGCGAAGAGGTCATGGTTCAAGGCCGGCCCATCGCCCAATTCTTCGCCGATACCTGCGGCGGCTGCCATGGCGTCCACCGCGAGGGGGCTCTCGGGCCGGCTCTGATCCCGCAGCGCCTGACCCAGGACGATGAATTCTACTTCCAGACCATCGAGAATGGGCGCCCTGGCACGTCCATGCTCCCCAAGGGCGGACAGCCACAACTCACCGATGATGAAATCCACGCGCTGGTAAAGTTCATCAAAAGCGAGCCAGAAGCCGCAGCCACCCGGTGGGGCATGGAAGAAATCCAGAATACCGTGGAGATCATGGTGCCGCCCGACCAACTGGCCACCGAACCCACGCACAGCGGCAACCTGGACAACCTGATGCTGGTGACCGAACGGGAGGCGCGCGGCATCGCCGTTTTCGATGGCGACACCAACACCTTCCTGGGCAAGATCGACGCTTCTTACCGCGCCCACGGCTACACTTTCGATCCATCCAACCCTCGCTGGGCCTACAACGTTGGCCGGGACGGCTGGCTGTTCAAGATCGACCTGTACACCCTGCAGGCAGTAGCCAAGGTCCGGGTCGGCATCGACTCGCGCGCCATCGCCATCTCCGACGACGGCAAGTACGTCATCGTTGGCAACTACATCCCCACCAACATGGTCATCGTGGACACGGAGACCATGCAGCCGGTGAAGGTCATCGAGGCCGAGGGGACAGACCCGGATGGGAAGTTCGTCAAGTCACGGGTGGCCGGCATCAACGCCACATCGCGGAAGTTGGTAGGTCCCTACTTCCTGGTGAACCTGAAGGAGGCCGGCCAGGTGTGGCGCATCGACTACTCCAAGCCGGACTTCCCCATCGTCAAGCTGGAGAACGTGGGCAAGATCCTGCACGAAGGCTTTGAGACGCCCGACCAGAAGTACTTCTACGCCACCTCTCAGGCCAGCGACTGGATGGCCGTCATCGACGTGGCGAACTGGAAGCTGGTCACGAAGATCCCCACCGGTGAGAAACCTCATCCCGGCCCGGGTGCCATCTGGGAGGCCAGTGACGGCAAGTTGTATGCTGCCACGGTGCACATCAAAGCCGGGTTGATCCTCATCTGGGACGTGGCGACGAATCAGGAAGTCAAGCGCATCCCCACCGTCGGGCCTGGGCTGTTCATCCGCACGACCGAAAACGTCCCCTACGTCTTCGCGGACGCGCTGTTCAGCCAGGAAGCGCCGAACACCATCTACGCTGTCGAGAAGGACCCGCCTTTCAACGTACATGAAATCAAGATTGAGGGCGGACAGAAGTGCCTGCACCCGGAGCCGACGGCAGACGGCAAGTACGTCTACATCAGCGACTGGACAGGCAACAAAGTATATGTCTACGATGCGACGACCCTTGAGAAGGTGAAAGAGTTCGACGATATCACCACGCCGACCGGCATCTTCAACTCCAGCCGGCGCTACGAGACCCTGGGTCACTAAGAGCCTGTGAGAACCTCGTAGTGACGACTTCAGTCGTTCCTGAAGCGGCTAAAGCCGCCACTACCGGTAGCAGTCTGACCAAGCTACGAGAGATCCAAGCAAGCGGGTTGTGCGCTGACGCAGCGCACAACCCGCCCCCTATACTTTGCATGTGAAGGAGGTGATTAGGCATGGCCCCTGATACTGAAGAACGCAAGGAAGAGGAGAGAACTCCCCTTGGCCAGGTGATCTTCGACGAGATTTTCCTGCTCTTCCTGCTATCTCTGGTTCTCAGCTTCGTGCTCTACAATGTCTGGGGACTTCTGGACTTGTTGCGTGTGCCTCCCTTGAGCCCCTAGCCGGGTAGACGATGCCTGAGTGCAAGCACTGATTGGAAAGGAGGTCAATATGGTCGCACCGCCGAGAGTTTGGTGGAAACCTTTGGACCGACTGGAGCGCAGTTGGTTGATCATCGCCTTTGTCTGGTGTCTCTTTCTCACTGCCATGATGCCGCTGTGGCTCTTTCTGGGGCATCAGAATGTGCCGGCGACCAGCTACCGGGTAGCGCCGGCAGAGTACCAGAAACTGGTCTTCAGCTTCACCGATCAATACGAAGTAGACACTGACAAAGGCGTCCCTGTGGTGGCTCCGCCGCCGGGGGATGTCTACATGCTGGCCCGCCAATGGCAGTGGTACCCGATTCTGAAACTGAAAAAGGGTGAAACCTATCGCCTGCATCTCGGTTCCATCGATGTGCAGCATGGCTTCTCACTGCAGCCCACAAACCTCAACTTCATGGTGATCCCGGGCTATGACTATGTCGTCAAATTGACACCCACGCAGAGCGGGGAGTTTTCCATCGTGTGCAATGAATACTGCGGCATCGGCCATCATCTCATGGTGGGCAAGATGATCGTGACCGAATGAGTCGTGTGGCGCTAAATGTGAAAGGAGGAAACGGCAATGGCGGTTGAAGCCATTCCCTGGGGCGGGGAGAAAGCGGTTTTCCGTACCTGTCCTGTGACCGGTTTGAAAGTTGACCTGGCCGCTGAGCGGCTCATCATTGCCAACGCGGTGGCGGCGGTGGTGGCATTACTCATTGGTGGCATTGGAGCCTTGCTTCTGGCGCTGACTCGCTGGCAACTGATCCACCTGCTCCCCCCCGACTGGTTTTATCGCATTCTCACCGCTCACGGCCTGGACATGCTGGTCGTGTGGATCGTGTTCTTTGAGGTCGCCGGCCTCTACTTCGGCGGTGCGGTAATGCTGAACGCCCGGTTGGTGCAACCGGCACTGGCCTGGCTGGCTTTCATCTTGATGGTCGTGGGAGCGGTGGTTGTCAATGTCATCGTGCTGATGGGCAAGGCGGACGTGATGTTCACGGCCTACGTGCCACTCAAGGCCCACCCCTTGTTCTACCTGGGAATCATACTCTTCGCTGTAGGGGCTTTGCTGGCAGTGGGTCTGTTCTTCGCCACCCTGGTGGTGGCGCGGGCAGAAGGGCGTTATGAAGGGTCCTTGCCTCTGGTTGTGTTTGGCCTGATGACAGCCGCAATCATCGCCACGTACACCCTGATTTCAGGCGCTCTGGCTTTTGTGCCGGCCTTTACCTGGTCGCTAGGCTTGCAGCAAACTTACGACCCGGGGTTTTACCGCAACCTCTTCTGGAGTTTTGGCCATCCCGCCCAGCAGATCAACCTGGCTGCTATGGTGGCTGTCTGGTATGCCCTGGCTGCCATTACCACCGGCGCGAACCCGCTCAACGAGAAGCTCTCCCGGTTCGCGTTCATCCTGTACATCCTGTTCATCAACCTGGGGTCGGCCCATCATCTGCTGGTGGACCCCGGTCTCAGCTTTGCCTGGAAAGTCACCAACACCTCCTACGCCATGTACCTGGCTGTGCTGGGCAGCATGATCCACGCCTTCTCCATCCCGGCCGCTATGGAGGTGGCCCTGCGCCGGCAAGGACATAACCGGGGGCTCCTGGGGTGGTTGCGCAAAGCACCCTGGCGAGAGCCCGGCTTCGCGGCGCTGGTCGTATCCATCGTCCTCTTCGGGTGGCTCGGTGGTGTGACAGGAGTCACCATTGGCACAGAGCAGATCAACATGCTGGCCCACAACACCCTGCGCGTACCTGGCCATTTTCACGCCACAGTGGTTGCGGGAACGACACTGGCGTTCATGGGCTTGACCTACTACCTGATCCCCCTCATCTTCCGCCGCGAACTCAGGCTGAAGAACTGGGCGACGTGGCAGCCCTACGTCTTCGGTGGGGGCATGGCATTGGTGTCCATCGGCATGATCGCCAGCGGCATCCAGGGCGTGTCGCGCCGCCACTGGGACATCACCTTCGCCCAGGCACCCTTCCAGGCCTCCATCCCCGGCACAGTACATCTGAGCCTGGCTGTCCTGGGTATCGGTGCCCTCATCGCGGTCGTGGGGGGCGCGATGTTCCTGATCATTGTCCTGGCTTCGGTGTTTACCGGTAAGCGGCAGGAGGCGCGTTCATTGCTGCTGGTGACCGCGCCGGCTAATCCAGCATCGGGAGCCGAAGAGAGCCACATTTCACCACGTGGTACCTTCGTGATTGTACTGGCTTTCCTGATGTTCTTCGCGGCCTACTACCTGAGCAACTGGTGGCTGTTGGGCCGTACGTGGATTGTGCGCTGATGG
>CAYYSH010000117.1:0-8414 GCA_964474265.1 uncultured Anaerolineales bacterium | reverse complement strand
CAGCAGGACCTGGCCGGCAAGGTACAGGAGAAGGCCAGTGAACAGACGGAGCAGGTGAAGGACGCAGCAGTGCGCCAGGCTGAGCAACTGAAGGAGCAGGCCCGCCGGCGGGCCGAGCACGTTACGTCAGAGACTGAGGCGAAAGCGGCCCAGCTTCAGCGTGAGCTGGCCGAGAAGGAGCGCGAGCTCAGGGCTCGCGAGGAAGCGTTGGCCCGTGAGGAAGCTGAGCGCAAGAAGGAAGAGATCCGTGCTCAGATTCAGCGCCAGAAAGAGGCCATCGCAGCACGGAAGACCGGGGAAACAGCTTCAACCCAGCCACGCGTCTATGTGGTACAGCCAGGCGACAGCCTGAGCAAGATTGCCAAGGCTATCTATGGGGACGCCAATCGCTGGCCGGAGATCTTCGAGGCCAACAGGGACAAGATCAAGGACCCGAACCTGATCTACCCTAACCAGGAACTTCGCATTCCGTAGCCTGGGAACGTGCAAAATGCCGCCTCCCGGCTGGTTCCGTGGGGCGGCATTTTGCTGGGTGCGGATCGGAAACTTTGTCATTGCGTTGGAAGGGAATGAAAGAAACATGTGGGCTCGACGGAAGCGTCACCAGAAAGGTGTGATAAAATTCGGCGGTCTGGTTCTGGATCAGGCCAGGTGCGAGGTAACCGTCCACGGTGAGGCCCATCACCTGACACCGGTTGAGTGCCGGCTTTTGGCCACATTCATGCGTCATGCGGGCCAGGTACTGACACGGGAGTTCCTCATGCAAGAGGTATGGGAGACGGAATTCAGTGATGACACGCGGACTCTGGAAGTACATGTGTCGTGGTTGAGGCGAAAGATCGAAGAGGATCCGGCAAATCCACAGCTCATTCAGACCGTGCGCGGTGTGGGGTACATGTTTGCGGGCTTTTAGCCTGTTTATGGTGAGGGAAATGGGGCTGGGAAGCGCTCCCCGAGACTCCCGAACTGGCCTGCCCCTCGAGGTAAACTGTGGGGAGAAAATCGGGGGCCGCTGGCTTCTAGCAGCGGCCCCCGATCTGTTTTGGCACCTCTCGCGGAAGCGTTACAGGGACAGGTGGGCCATGGTGCTTCGGACCAACTCTACCGACTTTTCAAGCGCCGCGCGCTCTTCATCCGTGAGTTCGATCTCGATGATTTCCTCGATGCCGTTGGCGCCCAGCTTGCACGGCACACCGAAGCACATGTCGTTGATGCCGTACTCGCCTTCCAGGTAGGCAGAGCAGGGCACGATCAGCTTGGTGTCCTTCAGGATAGCCTCGGCCATCTGGATGACCGCCGCACCAGGAGCGTAGTAGGCGCTCCCGGTCTTTAACAAGGAGACGATCTCGCCGCCACCCTTGCGTGTCCGCTGCACCAGTCGCTCGATGGTCTCCTGATCCATCAGCTCTGTGATGGGGATGCCGGCCACTGTCGAGTAGCGCGGGAGAGGGACCATCTCGTCACCATGGCCTCCCAGCACAAACGCGTGGGTGTTTTCTACAGCGACATCCAGTTCCAGCGAGATGAAAGTTCGGAATCGGGCGCTATCCAGGATGCCGGCCTGGCCGATGACCCGGTTCTTGGGGAACCCGCTGACCTTGTACGCCAGGTAGGTCATCACATCCAGCGGGTTGGTGACCATGATGATGACGGCGTTGGGGGAGTATTTGGCCACCTGAGTCACAACATCGGTGATGATCCGCTGGTTTGTGCCGACCAGGTCTTCGCGGGACATGCCGGGTTTTCGAGCTACGCCAGCGGTGATGATCACGATGTCGGAATCGGCAGTTTCCTCATATCCATTGCTACCGACTATCCGAACTCCACTCAGGTGCTCGATGGGAGTTGCCTCCAGCAAGTCCAGGGCTTTGCCTTGGGGAAGCCCTTCGATGATGTCCACCAAGACAATGTCTCCCAATTGCTTGGTGGCAGCCCAGTGAGCTGCGGTGGCGCCAACGTGGCCGGCGCCAATGAACGAGAGCTTATTGCGTGCCATGAGTCTACTCCTTTGTTACACTCCATTGTGCGAGTATCGGCCAGATTAGCCCATGTTCTCGATGATGTGGTTCGCGAACCCGGATGTGCTGACCTTGGTCGCGCCTTCCATTTGGCGGTGCAGGTCGTAGGTCACGGTCTTGTTGAGTATCGTCTTGCCCAGCGCATCACGCACCGTATCTGCAGCTTCCTGCCAGCCGATGTGTTCCAGCATCATGACGCCAGAGAGCAGGAGCGCCGACGGGTTGACTTTGTCCTGGCCGGCATACTTTGGTGCAGTGCCATGTACCGCCTCGAATACAGCCACCTCATCACCAATGTTAGCGCCATGGGCAATTCCCAGCCCACCCACCTGGGCGGCCGCGGCGTCGGAGAGGTAATCGCCGTTGAGGTTAGGCAGAGCCAAAACGTCGTACTCGGGTGTACGGGTTAGCAACTGCTGGAGCATGTTGTCGGCCAGGCGGTCCTTGATGACCACAACACCCTCGGGCCTCTCGCCTCCGTACTTGTCCCAAAGTTCGGCTTCCGTGATCGTCTTGTCGCCGAATTCCTCGCGAGCCAGCTCGTACCCCCAGTCCCGGAAAGCGCCCTCTGTGTATTTCATGATGTTGCCTTTGTGGATGAGGGTCACGCTCTCCCGGCCGCGTTCCAGCGCGTAGCGGATGGCCTGTCGGATCAGCCGCTTGGACTTAAACTCGCTGATGGGCTTAATGCCGATGCCAGTTGCTTCGGGATAGTCAAGGGTAACCCCCATCTCGTCGTTCAGGAATTTGATGAGCTTTTTGGCCTCGGGGGTGCCGGCCTGCCACTCAATACCAGCGTACACGTCCTCCGTCGCTTCCCGGAAGATGATCATGTTCATGTTCTCCGGCCGGCGAACCGGGCTGGGGAGTCCCGGGATGTAGTACACAGGTCGCACATTGGCATACAGATCGAGCCGTTGGCGAATGGCCACGTTGAGGCTGCGGATGCCACCGCCGATGGGCGTGGTCAGCGGTCCCTTCAGTCCCACGCGGTAATCTCGATAGGCTTCGAGCGTGTCCTCGGGCAGCCATTCGTCGAATCGCTCTTTGGCCCGCTCGCCGGCAAAGACTTCCCACCACACGATTCGTCGTTTGCCGCCGTATGCTTTCTCCACGGCCGCGTCCAATACCTTGATGGTGGCCGGCGTGACGTCGGTGCCGATGCCGTCACCCAGAATGTACGGAATCACCGGCTCATCTGGCACGATGAGTCTGCCATTTTCCAGCCGGATCTTTTCGCCCTCGCTGGGCGGTGTGTAATACTTGTACCCCATGTACAGTTCCTCCTTGTTCTGATGACTCAAACACTTATTGAGCCGGCACCGCCATAAACCGGCGGTGTCGGGTTGCGCACTTGTTTAGACCGCTCCTGCTGTGTTCAACCAACTCGAGGGCCGGCTTCTGCAATCCGTGCGTCAACACGGTCAGTAAACTGCGAAAAGTGATCATGGAACATGCCGGCCAGCATCCTGGCCTGGCGGTCGTAGGCGTCTTTGTCTTCCCACGTATTGCGAGGCTGTAACACCTCATCCGGCACGTCCGGGCAGCTTGTTGGAACGTGCACGCCGAAGATCGGGTCGGGCTGTGTCGGAACGCTGTCCAGGTCGCCGTTAAGCGCTGCTCGAACCATCGCGCGGGTGTAAGGCAACGCCATGCGACGACCTGTGCCATACGGCCCGCCTGTCCATCCGGTGTTCACCAGCCAGACTGTCGCATTGTGTTTCTTCATCTTCTCGCCCAAAAGTTCGGCATACGCGGTTGGATGCAGCGGCAAGAATGGCGCACCGAAGCATGTGCTGAATGTGGCTTGTGGTTCACTGCCCAGGCCTTTCTCGGTGCCGGCGACCTTGGCGGTGTAGCCACTTAGAAAATGGTACATCGCCTGTTCGGGAGTCAGCCGCGATATCGGGGGCATCACGCCAAAAGCGTCGGCCGTCAGGAAAACGATGTTCTTCGGATGGCCGCCCATAAAGCCCCGAACCGTCTTGGGAATGTAGGTGATTGGATAAGCTGCCCGGGTGTTCTCGGTCAGTGTGTCGTCGTCGAGATTCACCCGCCGTGTCTTGGCGTCTATCATCACGTTCTCGAGGATGGTCCCGAAGCGACGGGTTGCCCGATAGATGTCCGGCTCGTTCTCCGGGGATAGCCGGATCACTTTGGCATAGCATCCACCTTCGAAGTTGAAAATACCGCGATCACTCCAGCCGTGCTCGTCGTCGCCGATCAAATAGCGCTCCGGATCCGAGGAAAGCGTCGTTTTGCCCGTGCCGGACAGGCCAAAGAAGAGCGCCACATCGCCATCCGGTCCCTGGTTGGCAGAGCAGTGCATCGACAACACATTCTGGAGAGGCAAGATGTAATTCAGGATGGTAAAGACCGATTTTTTGATTTCGCCGGCATAGCTGGTACCGCCAATGATGACCACCTTCTTGGCGAAGTTGACGATGATATACACTTCAGAATTGGTGCCATCTAACTCTGGTACGGCATGGAAGCGCGGTGTATCGATCACAGTGAAATCCGGTACGAATCCTTCGATTCTTCCGGCCAAGGGTTTCAAACGCAGGTCGTGGGCGTTGAGAAACATGTTACGAGCGAACAGACTGTGCCACGCGTACTCTGTAATGACACGGACAGCGATACGGTACTCTGGATCTGTGCCGGCCCAACAATCCTGAACATATATATCCCTACCTTGAAGGTAGGCTAGCAGACGTTCGTACAGCCGTTCGAACTTCTCTGGCTCAAACGGACGATTGATCTCGCCCCACCAGATCTTATCCTCGGTAGATGGTTCCCTCACGATAAACTTGTCATTTGGTGAGCGACCGGTATGATGGCCGGTACGGACGACGATCGGCCCAAGGTGGGCGATCCAGCCTTCCCGCCGGGTGGTCGCCTCTTCATACAGGCGAGACGTCGGCAGGTTCCAATGGACCGCGTTGACATTTCGGATACCGTGCTGTTCTAACCCATATTGACTGCCACCTGATCCATGCTCAGCCATTATCGACCTCCTTACGATGTTGCGGGGCGAAAGTGTGACGTGATGAGGCACGCGTCGGGCGCCCATGTTCTCACTCTCGTGGTCGTCAATGACCGTAGTCCCCTCGCTTGGGACCAATAGCGCCTGCGCGGCTGAATCTTATCACAGAATCGCTTTTTCCACAACCATGCGCATGGAGGAGTGTCAGCCACGGTGGGGGGTATTCCTGCGCTGATATGCCGGCTATCACACCGACAATCAAAACTGATACCCGGTCGTCGGCTTCACGGTACGTGAGAAATCTATCCCGTGCGGCAAGCTTTGGGTCTTTCAACGTCCACGCAGAGCTGCCCTTGGAAGATTCTCAACTACTAATTATACTTCGCTGAGGTCAAAATTGGGTCAGGAGAATGTCCAAAAGAGTTCTGAATTATGCGTGTGGCTAAGCAATGGCCGGGACTTCCTCAAGGGCCGGCTCTTCCATCGCTGTTTCCTCAATCAGTCCCTCGGCGATCAGCACGCGCTTCAATGCACAGATGGCCACTTCGAGCATGTCTGAAGTCGGCTCGTTTGTCGTGAGTCGTTGGAGAGCGAGACTGGGGTACAAAACGGTGCGCACTAAGCGATTGCTGTAGTGCTTGGCACCGAAGCGAATGACTTCGTAGCTGATACCGGCTATCACTGGGATCAATATGACACGGGAGATCAGACGTGGGATGAGCGATGGCCGGCCCAGCAGGCTGAAAACCAGGATTGAGACCACCATCACCACCAGCAAGAAGCCAGTGCCACATCGGGGGTGCAGCGTGGAATAGCGAGCGACAGATGCCGGCGTGAGATCAGCGTCATCCTCGTAGGCGTTGATCGTTTTGTGCTCGGCGCCATGGTAAGAGAAGACGCGCTGGATGTCCTCCATGCGCCCGACGAGAACGATGTATGCCAGGAAGATGGCCAGCCGGATCACGCCTTCGACCAGGTTGCTGACCAAGTCGGATGTGATCCAGCGATCCAGGAATCCTACAATCAGGAGGGGTAACACGAAGAAGATCCCAATGCCCAATAGCAGCGCAACGGCAACGGTTCCCCAGGCAATCGCGCCGCTGAACTCGATGTCCTCCTCATCGGCGATCGCCACATCGGCTGAGAAGAGGAGCGCCCGGATTCCCAGGCCCAGGGCGTCCCACAGCAAGGCCAGCCCACGGACGAAGGGGAGCTTGCTCAGCCGGCTGGTGTACACGCGGCTGGTCAGTGGTTCGCTGTGGATCTCGATGCCGCCGTCTGGACGGCGTACAGCAACGGCCATGGCCTTTGAGCCTCGCATCATGACACCTTCGATAACGGCCTGGCCGCCATAGTTGAATTCGCTCATCTTGCAACTCCCCTGGACACTTGCGCTAATCCGCCTGAGGTAAGAAAACCACTGCAATTGTAGCCGGTCCGCCCGCTGGTGTCAAAGCCGGCATCACCATGACCCGATTATCGAATCTTTCACTACCTTCGAACGTCGTAAATAAGTGGCTTTGGCAAAGATTTGGAATGGAAAGCGAGAACCCCATGCACGATTGCTCGACAAGTTCCCCCCCAGTACCAGATAAGGCGTTACATCATGTATTGAATCTCAGCTCTGTTGAGAAGGGTGCCGGCACCCATCCACAGGCGCAGATGGTGGCTTGCAGACGGGATAGCCTCGCGATACATCGGGTTCTGTCTGCGCTGTTGTTGGCCTTGCTTCTGTCCTTTGTGGGACTGCGATATGTGCCGGCCACCCTCGCTGGCTATCTCCCAGATGCTGAGGTGGCCCTTCAGCCTCATGACGTCTTCGTCGATGATGACACATGCCCTGCGCAGGGCTCAGGTACTGAGGGTGATCCGTATTGCAGGGTCCAGGATGGCATCAACGCTGTGGCATCTGGCGGAACGGTTCACGTCGCTGCTGGCCAATATGTCGAAACCGTCACTGTCACCAAGATCCTGACAGTGACCGGGGCCGGCGCGGCCACTGTTTTGAAATCTGATAGCGCGACCTGTTTCGACACAACTACGCAGAATGGTGCCACCGTCGTCAACGTTCAGTCTGGCAGCGTCCTTCTCGAAAATCTTTACATTGACGGTGAAATCTCGGCGGTATGCGGGGCTTCACAGGTGCCGCGTGCAGCTTACGGGATCAACGTAAGCTCGCAGGTTGGTTTTGAGCTTAGAAACACGACTGTCGTCAGTGCCGTGTACGGCCTTTTCATCGAGAACTCCTCAGACGTGCAGGTTCACGATAACACAGTCGTTGGTGCCGGCATTGCAGGCATTGGGGCCGGCATGTACTTCACCTCCACAGAGCGAACCGTCGTGGACAACGTAGTCCGTGACAGCCCTGAAGCCATCGGCATGGTGGTCGCCAACGGAGGACAGGGAGGCTTTCGCCGGAATCACTTTATGCAGGTCAAGACAGGGATGCTGGTCAGTTTCGCGGCTGTCACCATCCAGGACAATACGTTTGATGGATCCGGCGTCAGTGATGACACTGGCATCAAGTTGAGTCAGGCCGGCGGGCTTACGTTCAGCACTATCCTCAGCCAAAACGTCATCGAGGGATACTCGATCGGCATCGAGGCTCTTGCCGGCAACCAGTTCTTCCTTGACAACATCGTCCGTGGGCCTGGGAAGGATACGCCTGGCTCCATCGGCATCCGGTTCAGTACCGAACTCGACTCGGGAGGTGTGGAAAGCATCGCCCTGGCATCGCTGGCCAATAACCTGATTCGTGGCTTCGAGCGCGGCATAGTCGTGCATGAGCCGGCTGGCAAGACCATGCTGGCATCCATCCAATTGCTCATCAACGGCTTCAGCTCCGTGAGCGATATCAATACTATCGCGGACTACAAGACCTTCGCACTGGAACTTGAAAACACCAACGACAACATCACGGCGCAATACAACAACTGGGCCGCAACAGGCCCCGAGGGGATTGAAGAGGTCATCTGGCACAAACACGACGACCCGGCTCTGGGTCAGGTGTTCTTCACCCCCTTCAATGGTGTGCCGGCCACCCTCGAGTTGACGGCCAACCCCGATACCCTGTTGCCAAATGGGACGGACACTGCGGCCATCCGTGCTCGGGTGACAGGCGCAAGCGGCGAGTCGGTGGCACCCGGCTTAATGGTTGGTTTCCAAACCCTCAACGGCTTCGGGACGATGCCCTACGCTCTTGCTGAAGCAGAGGGCGGTGGCGTAACGAGGACGGGCACCTGGTCGCAGCAGTCCAATGGCAGTGCCAGCGGGGGTGCCTATGTGCGTTCCAAGAGTGGTGCCATCGCTTTCGATTTTACCGGTACGGCGGTGTCACTGCTGTACCTCACCCGCGACGATGCCGGCATCGCCAACATTACCATTGATGGAGGCAGTGCCTTCAGTGACAC
>CAYYSH010000116.1:1254-8463 GCA_964474265.1 uncultured Anaerolineales bacterium | reverse complement strand
GTCCCAGGGTGCGCGCCTTCGAGGAGCGCTTCGCCGAGTGGTGTGGCGTGGAGCATGCGGTGGCCGTGTCGTCCGGGACGAGCGCGCTGCACATCGCGCTGCTGGCCCACGGGATCGGGCCAGGCGACGAAGTGATCACGCCGGCCTTCAGCTTCGTGGCCTCTGCCAACTGCGCCTTGTTTGTGGGCGCCCGGCCCGTCTTCGCCGACATCGAGCCCGAGTACTTCACCATCGATCCGACCGCAATCGCCAGACACATCACGCCCCGCACCCGTGCCATCGTCGCGGTGCACCTCTTCGGCCAGCCGTGCGACATGGACGCCATCGCTGCGCTGGCGCGAGAGCACAATCTCGTGATCATCGAGGATGCGTGTCAGGCCCACGGAGCACGGCTCGGAGGCCGGCCTGTTGGCACCTGGGGCACCGCCTGCTACTCCTTCTACCCGACCAAGAACATGACCACCGGCGAGGGCGGCATGATCACCACCAACGACGCCGAAGTTGCGGAGCGCGCGCGACTGCTCCGCGATCACGGCAGCCGGCAACGCTACGTGCACGAGGTGCTGGGCTACAACCTGCGCATGACCGAGCTCCAGGCGGCCATCGGGCTGGTGCAACTGAGGAAGCTGGAGGCGTGGAATGCGCAACGGCAGGCGAATGCCGCGTACCTGACTGAGCGGCTGGCCGGCATCGACGGAGTGGTAACGCCCCAGGTTCGGGCCGGCGCCACCCATGTCTTTCACCAATACACCATCCGCATCCGTGATCGAGATGCGGCTGCGAAACAATTGATGGAGCGGGGCATCGGCGTGGGGATCTACTATCCGACACCTATTCACCAGCAGCCGCTGTACCGCCGGCTGGGTTACGACGACCACGTGCCGCAGGCTGAGGCCGCCAGCCGTGAAGTGCTCTCTCTGCCGGTGCATCCCTCGCTGACCACGGCGGAGTTAGACCTCGTTGTGGAGGCGGTGCAGGAGCTATGATCCGCGCAGCGGTCATCGGCGTGGGCGCGATGGGCAAACACCACGCCCGGGTTTATAACGACCTGGAAAACGTGGAGTTGGTAGCAGTGGCGGATCCCGACGAGGGCCGCCGGCTGGCTCTCGCGCGTCGGTACAAAGTCGCAGCCTACGCGGATCATGAGGACCTGCTGAAGCAGGAACGCGTGGATGCCGTCTCCGTTGCTGTTCCCACGGTGCTCCACCGCGAGGTTGCTGCGGCGGTCATCGAGCGAGGCGTCCATTTGTTGATCGAGAAGCCCATCGCATCCACGGTGCAGGAGGCTCAGGAGATCATCGATCAGGCAGCGCGGGCCGGCGTCACCCTGGCAGTCGGTCACATCGAGCGGTTCAATCCGGCCGTCACTGAGCTCAAGCGCCGGCTGGCGAATGGCGATTTGGGCCGCATCTTCCAGATACATGCGCGCCGGCTGTCTCCCTTCCCCCACTACGTCCGCGATGTCGGAGTCGTGATTGACCTGGCCACGCACGAACTGGACATCATGCGCTACCTGGTGGGTGACGAGGTCGAGCGAGTGTATGCCGAGACGGGACGTAACGTGCATGAGCGTCACGAAGACATGCTCTCGGGCGTTATACGGTTCGGGAATGACGTTCTCGGCGTTCTCGACATAAACTGGTTGACGCCGACGAAGGTGCGGGAGCTGCGAATCACGGGCGAACAGGGAATGTTTCTGGTGGATTATCTGGATCAGGACCTGTATTTTTACGAGAACAGCGAAGCCCCGAGCCGGTGGGACACCATGGCGTTGTTCAAGGGAGTGGAGGAGGGCAACGTTCTCAAAATCAGGGTGAGCAAGATCGAGCCCCTGGAAGCTGAACTTCGGGCATTCGTGGATGCGGTGGTGAACGGCACCGGACCTGTTGTCAGTGGACTGGACGGACTACGCGCGATTGCGCTGGCTCATCTTCTCATTGCCTCGGGCGAAGAGGGGCGGGTGTTGTGCGTCGAAGAGGAGGCCCACCGCCGCGGCTGGACCGCGATGCTCGGTTCGGGGACGTCTTGAGAGATCACGAAACACACGTTTCAAGCAGGTGAGCGCTTTTTGAGATCGGAGCGACCTTTCCTGAGCGTTCTAATGCCGGCCTACAACGAGGAGGCCGGCCTGGCCCACAGTGTCCGCCAGGTGTTGGCGAAGCTGGACGACCTGCGTGTTGACGCTGAACTCCTGATCGTTGATGACGGCAGCCGCGACGGGACGGGCGACATCGCCGACGAGCTGGCGGCCGGCAACGAGCGAGTGCGGGCTGTTCATCACCCGGTCAACCGGGGAATCGGGGCCGGCTTCGTCACCGGCGTGGTGCAGGCGTGCGGCGAGTGGCTCATCCTGATCCCGGCCGATCTGGCCCTGGACCTGGATGAGCTGCCGAAGTATCTGGAAGCTGCGCCGGCTGCCGACATCGTGGTCGGCATTCGCTCGGATCGGAGTGACTACACCCTCTTTCGGCGGCTGGTCTCCTGGGTGAACATCCGGCTCATCCAGACCCTGTTTGGGATGAGGCAACGCCAGTTCAACTACGTCAGCATGTATCGCCTGGATGTGTTACGCGAGATCGACATCGAGTACTGGCGCAGCGCCTTCTTCTTCGCTGAGATCATGATCAAGGCTAAAGCGCTGGGCCGGCGGCTGGTGGAGGTGGAGATTCGCTACGTGCCCAGGACGACCGGCCGCGCGACAGGCGCCAACCTCGGCCTGATTACGAGAACCGTGTGGGACATGTTCCGGTTTTGGCTTTCAACCCGTGTCCAAGTGTGGAAGTGAGCCAACGAGAGATGGAGGTTAGTGGCCGGAGCCAGCGTGAGCGATTGGGCTCGTTGTACATCTTCGGGGCGACCGCGGTGCTTGCCATGGTCCCTTCCGTGCTGGTCGTGTGGGACCGCTGGCTCGGTCATCGCCCGACGACGCCGCTGGTTGAGCAGTTGTGGTGCCGCATCGAGTTTTTATGCCGGCTGGCCTATCCTCCCTACTTCGGCGTAATCTTCTTGTGTCTCCTCGGGGTGTTGTGCGTTGTGGGCTTGGGGACCGAAGAACAGGGGAGAATTGCCCTCCGGCTGCAGACGTCGAACAACGGTTCTGTTTCGAGCGTCGGACGCGGTCAGGCTCGAATCAGCTACGTGTTGCTGGCCGGGTGCGGGGCCGGCTTCGCCGTCGCTGCTTTGCGCGCCATTGTTCTGGACAGACTGCCGGGCTGGGATCTGGCTCTCGTCTTCTTGGTCTACCTGATAGCGTGGTTCTTGCATGACATCCCGGCGAAGAGGGTGCTGGAAGTTTGGCGCCGGCACCGGGAGTGGCTTGTCCCCCTCTTGTTGTTCCATATCTCCCTGGTAGTATCGTTGGCGAGTTACTACGCTGAGTGGCGCTTTCGGTGGGTATTTGCCGGCCTGCTGGTCCTGGCTGCTCTCAACCTGGTCCCCCACCTGCGCCGGATTCGCGCTATCTTTTGGATCGTTACTCTTGCCTTGATCCTCTTCACATTCAACATCAACGCCTGGTGGCTTTCTGCCATTGGGGACGAGTACAGCTTCTATTTTCAGGCGCGTGCTATTGCCGAAACGCAAGGCGTGTGGCAAGTCGGGTCGCAGTTGTTCGACGGGAGCGCTGTGTACGGAGCACACCCGTATTTCTCATCACTGATCCAGGCCGTGTTCATGAAGCTACTGGGAAGCAATGGCTTTGGCTGGCGGTTCAGCAACCCGTTTCTCAGTGCTGTGTCCATTGGCTTCCTGTTTCTTTTCTTCAGGCTGTTCGTTGCTGAGAGAACGGCGCTGGCGGCTTCGCTGTTCCTCGCGTTTTCCCACTACCTGATGTCCTTTGGGAAAATAGGGTACAACAACCTGCAAGCCTTCTTCGCATTGTCTCTCGCTCTCTGGTCTGCCGGCTGGGCTGCTCACACGCGCCGGATGTTTCCCTTTGTCATCGTTGGCACCGTGATGGGCTTTTGCTTCTACGTGTATCCCGCGGCGTTGTACGTGTTGCCTATCCCGATCTTGCTGTTGCTTTTCTACGACCCGCCGGCGTCTGGGCCGGCCGTGCGCCGCTGGATTGCGATGGCCTTGTCTGTCATGGTGTTGGTGTTCCCGCTCTTCCTGCAACCCGACTACTGGAAGACGAAAGAGGCCGGCACGTTCCTCTACAATGATCAACTTCTCCAATCCGTGGATAGAATTGTGTCTCACTTCGCGACGAACTTGTTGTACAGCTTTCTGTCGTTCATCTACACTCCGGAGGAAGACCACTTTATCGCCGTGTCATACGTCGATCCACTCACGGCCGTCTTTGTTATCATTGGCATGGTGTACCTGCTCAAGTTCGTCCGAAGAGAGCGTTTCGTGGCATTCTTCATGCTCAGTTACATCGTGTTGCTCGTGCTGGTGGGAGCGTCCCATGACAGAATGTATCCGACGGGCACGCGCATGTTCCTCCTGTTGCCGTGGTTCGCTCTGTTCGCGTCCGTCGGCCTGGAATGGGTGCTACAGCAAACCACCCAACTTCGGCTGTTCCGAGAACCAACGACTGATGTCACTGTGATGGCCTTCCTGTTTGTCCTCGGGTTGAATCTGTATCAGGCTTACCCATTGGCCAGGGATCGGATGGCCGGCTTTCAATCCCTTGAAACGCTCTTCCTCCGGCTCGTACAACGTGCCCAGACGGTCGAGTCGGAAGCCCCAAAGACGTACGTGTTCATCACAGACCCGACCTGGACGAGCAGCGGGATACAGCACATCGCAGCAGCGTACCCCGTGCAGGCACGGATTGAGGAGGTGGTCGTTACCGGTAAGGTCCTTCCACAACCAGCCAGAGCGATCATCGCCGATCCCAACACGCTGGTCATCATCAAGCCCTGGATGGAGGAGGCATGGCAGAAGGCCTTTGAGCCGGCGCTGCGCGGGCTGGGCAAGGTCCCTTGCGGCATCAAGACCACGACCGGCGACGTGCGCTTCACCCTCTGGCATGCACCGGAGCTGGCCTGGCTATGCGAGTGAGCCCAAATGGCTGGCACCCGTTCGGCGTCAAGTTTTGCAACTTCTGGGCACTTGGGGTATCATTTTTCGGATCCTTGAGCTTTCCGAGGGGAGGATCGTGTTCTACCTGACAGATCGGGAAGAGAAGTTCTCTGATCACGTCCGCGTCCAAATTAGGTCCCTGGAAGGTGGTGGCTATCTGGCTGGTTGTCCCGCTTTTAGGGGTGCTACGCTGAGAGCAAAACTGTTGTAGGTGATGCACTGTAGGTCACGCATTGGATAATCTTAGAGACATGGTAATCCAGGTATGGAAGAGGTAAGTGAAGTAGCACCGCGCGTATTGGAAACCCAGCCGGCCCGGCGCGTCCGTCTGGGCGCACTGCCGGGGGCGCGTGTCCTGGTTTTTGTGCCCCTGTTCCTGATCCTCGTGGTCGGCGCATATTTCCGCTTCACCGGCCTGAATTGGGACGAAGACCAGCACCTACACCCCGATGAGCGGTTCCTGACGATGGTGCTCTCCTCGCTGGAGAGGCCGGCCTCCGTGGGCGAGTTCTTCAACACCTCTGCCTCTGGCTGGAACCCGTACAACAAGGGCTGGGACTTCTTCGTCTACGGCACCTTGCCAATCTTCATCATCCGCTTTGTGGGCGAGGAGCTGGGGAAGACAGGCTACGGCGAGATCTACCTGGTGGGGCGTGCCCTGTCCGGCCTGTTCGACCTGCTCACGGTGTTGCTGCTGTTTTTCATCGCCCGCCGGCTGTATGACGACCGCGTGGCGCTGCTGGCGTCGGCGTTGAGCGCAGCCGCCGTGCTCCAGATTCAGCAATCCCACTTCATGACGGTGGACAGTTTCGCCACCACCTTCACCATGCTGGCGTTCCTGGGGGCGGTCTTGGTGGTGCAGGAGGGCCGGCTGTGGCAGTACGTGCTGATGGGAGCCGGCATTGGCATGGCGGTGGCCAGCCGCATCAACCTGGTGTTGCTCGGGCCGCTGGCGGTGGTGGCCGCCGGCGTCTACCTCTACCGCACATTGCCGGAGGCTGACACCCCACAGGCCCGCTCGAAGCTCGTCGAGCAGACTGCGGTGCGGCTGGTGTTGGCCGGCATCGTGTCCATCGTCGCCTTCCGCATCTTCCAGCCCTACGCGTTTCAGGGACCGGGCTTCCTGGGCGTGCACCTCAATGCCAAATGGGTCCAGAACATGCGCTCCATCCGGGCGCAGGCCACGGGCGAGGTGGACATGCCCCCCAGCCACCAGTGGACCAATCGGCCGGCCTACCTGTTCCCGCTGTCCCACATGGTGCTGTGGGGGTTGGGGCTGCCGCTGGGGATCGCTGCCTGGGCCGGCTGGCTGCTGGCCGGCTGGCAGACCCTGCGCCAGCGCCGCTGGCAACACGTCCTGCCCGTTGCCTGGGTGCTGATCCTGTTCGGCTACCAGGGCCAGCAGTTCACCAAAACCATGCGGTACTTCCTGCAAATCTATCCCGTTCTGGCCATGCTGGGGGCGTTCCTGCTGGTGTGGCTGTGGGATAATCGAGAGCGTATTGCGTACTGCGTACTGCGTATTCCGAGTTCTGATCGCGCACACCGCAGTACGCAGTACGCAGTACTCACTGTCTTCATCCCCGCCTCCCTCCTCTTCCTGGTCGTGGCCGGCACCTACACCTGGGCCTTTGCCTTCACCCGCATCTACACCCGCCCGGTGAGCCGTGTGGCGGCTTCGCGCTGGATTTACGACCACGTGCCGAGTGCGGCAACCATTCACTTCGAGACCTCGGATGGCACGGCGAGCGAGACGCAGGTGCCGCTGTACCTGCCGAATTCCGTCTACGCTGCCAACGGCTTCGTCGTGCAACCGGGTGGGATTCCGTACCGGACCAGCTTCGCCGCGGTGGCCGATGGGAGCCTGGGGACGGTGACTTTCAACCAGGTGCAGGACCTGGAGAACGATCCCGATGCGGAACTCATAGAAGTCGTGCTGTCTGATCACCCGACGGGCCAAAACGTCATCGCCTCCCGCCAGGTTCAGATCCACGCGGAGCAGAACGCCGGCCCGCTCATCGTGGACTTCGCCGGCGTGCCCGTGCAAGCTGACCGGCGGTACTACGTGTTCACCCGCGCCCTCGAAGGCGGCGCTATCAGGATTGTGGGCAACGACTACCATGAGACGGGGACCGTCGCATACCAGACCGCCCACGGGCCGAAGACCAAGACGCTGCGGTT
>CAYYSH010000116.1:0-1244 GCA_964474265.1 uncultured Anaerolineales bacterium | reverse complement strand
GCTGGAAACAGACCGAACTGGCCTGGTGTACGAGCAAGACGGCAGCCAGAACGTGTCCTCGTTCAGGCTGTCGCAGCCCGGCACGGTCCGCTCGATCACGATGAACTACCTGATCGACCCGCTGGGCGATCCCGAGCCTGAGACCTTCCAGGTGACGCTTGCCGAAGACCCCGGAGGACAGCAGGTCCTGGCCCAGGCCCAGGTCACGGCGCACATGGAGCAGACCGACCATCCGCGTGGCGAGGCGTACACCTTCGAGCTGCCGGCGGTCCAACTGGAAGCTGACCACGACTACTTCCTGATCACGCGGGCGGTTGAGGGAGCCCCGGTCCAGGCCTGGAGCACGGTCATCGCCAACGAACACTGGGACGATAGCATCCCTTTGCGGCTGGACGGCAAAGATGGCTTTGGGATGTATCTGGGCTTCCAGATGCAGCATTACAACAACGACAGCCCCGAAAAACTGGATCAACTGGTCGAGTGGCTGGATCAGGCAGACTACATCATGCTGACCAGCAACCGCCTGTACGGCTCGATTCCGCGGCTGCCCATGCGCTACCCCATCACCACCGAGTATTACCGCCTGCTGTTCGCTGAGAAACTGGGCTTCAAGCTGGAGCGGACGTTCACCTCGTATCCCAACATCGGCCCGATCCAGATTCCCGACCAGAGCGCCGAGGAAGCCTTCACGGTCTACGATCATCCCAAGGTCTGGGTTTTCCGCAAGACCGAGGATTTCTCGCGGGCGAAGGTGCGCGCTTTGCTGGCCGACAAAGCCAAGGGGCCGTTCATCTTCGTGAAGCCCGTAGACGTGAAGAAGGTGTCGTCTAGCACGGATACGTCCGCCAGGCTGGAGCTTCCGCCGGATCGCTGGGCGCGCCAGCAGGAGGCCGGCACCTGGTCCGCCATCTTCAACCCCGACAGCGCGGTCAACCGGAGCGTGCCGCTGACCATCCTGGTGTGGCTCCTGGCCCTCGATCTGATCGGGCTGGTGGTGTTCCCGATGGCGTTTGTGGTGTTCAGCCGGCTGGCTGACCGCGGCTATATCATCAGCAAGGCTCTGGGGCTGCTGCTCCTGGCCTGGCTGGTCTGGTTCCTCAGCAGCCTGACGCCGCTGCCCTACGCCCGCTGGAGCATCGGGCTGTGCCTGCTGGTGCTGGCCGGCCTGTCAGCCGTCATCGCCTATCGCCACCGGGCGGCTATCACACGCTTCATGGCTGAGAACCGCCGGCTGCTCATCATCG
>CAYYSH010000115.1:3908-8504 GCA_964474265.1 uncultured Anaerolineales bacterium | reverse complement strand
TTGGAGGATGTACGTTGTCACTGATCCCGGCGCTTCCCTCGACGAATCTGGCTCCGGACATAGTCGCCTCTGCCGGCTGTTGATCGGGCGAAGTCTGTACTGAAAGAGCTGTCCACAGCTATGACCGATGTGATACTGAAGCCCGGGCGGGAGAAGCCGGTTCGAAATCGTCACCCCTGGGTGTTCTCGGGTGCCATTCGGACGATTGAGGGCGCATTTGAACCGGGCGATATCGTCTCAGTGAGGGCACATGATGGTCAGTTCCTGGGTCGTGGCTACATCAATCCCAGGTCACAGATCACGGTGCGAATGCTCACCGGCTTGGACGAGGCCATTGACCAGGCATTCTGGCGCCGGCGGCTCCAACAGGCGCTCGCGCTGCGCCATGAAATCATCGACCGGCGCGAGACAACCGCTTACCGGCTGGTCAACGCCGAGTCCGACGGGTTGCCCGGTCTGATTGTGGATCGCTACAACGACTTTGTGTCCATTCAGGCACTGACCCTGGGCGTTGAGCGCCGAAAAAAGATGCTTGTCGAATTGATCGAGGAGCTGGCCAAACCTCGGGGCATCATCGAGCGCAGCGACGTAGACGTGCGGGTGAAGGAGGGCCTGCCGGCCACGGTCGGCGTACTTGCTGGAGAAGCCCCACCCGACCTCGTCGAGATCCGTGAGCATGGCCGGCGCTTCCTGGTCGATCTGATGCGTGGCCACAAGACCGGCTTCTACCTGGACCAGCGAGAGAACCGCCGGCGTCTGGCTGAGTACGCCCATGGCCGTGAGGTGTTGAACGCCTTCGCGTACACGGGCGGATTCGGCGTCTACGCGGCCACAGCCGGCGCGACCTCGGTAGTCCACATCGACTCATCAGAAGACGCTCTGGCGTTGGCCCGCCAAAACGTGGCACTGAGCAACACATCAGGGGGCTCGCACGTATATGTTGTAGGAGACGCCTTTCAGGTGCTGCGGGAATACCGGGATGCCGGCCGCCAGTTCGATCTGGTTGTGCTGGACCCGCCGAAGTTCGCCCACACCAAATCGCAGGTGGAGGATGCTTGCCGGGGTTACAAGGACATCAACTGGCTGGCCTTTCGACTGCTCCGTCCCGGCGGTATCCTGTTTACATTTTCGTGTTCAGGCGTTGTGTCAGCCGATCTTTTCCAGAAGGTGGTGTTTGGTGCTGCCATGGATGCCGGCTGCGATGCCCACGTCCTGGAAAAGCTGTCTCAGTCGCCCGACCACCCGTTCCGGCTTTCATTTCCGGAAGGCGAGTACCTGAAAGGGTTGGTCTGTCGCGTTATCAGCACTGATAGATGAGGTGCCGGAAATGGAAGTCTTGATTCTTACACCTTTTATCCTGGGCATGTGGCTGGCCAACTACGGTGAGCAGCACGAGGGAGCTCGCACTCTGATGCTGATCTCCCTGGGCCTGATCAACCAGCTTCTGGTAGTTATCGGGACGCTTATGAGCGTGGCCGGCCTGTTCCTGACGCAATCGGCAGCAGCTTTACCGCCGGGCGTCCTGGTGTTCGACTATGTGAGCGTCGGGCTGGCTGTGCTGGTAACGGGTCTCCTGGCATTCATTCCGCTGATCCCGTTCGTGCGCCGGCTACTGGCGCGCCTGATCCCCATCAACCCCAATTCGCTGGTTCACACGACCGCCCTCGTGTATGCCGTATACCTGGTGGGCAATACCCTGGCCAGTTGGCCCATCGTCAATGCGCTGGCGCAAGACGAGGCCCTGGCGCAGCAGGTTCTCGGTCAATTCGGTGTTGGTGAGGCATGGCTGACCGGGTTAGTTTTCGCTGCGATGGCTGTGGTGGGGGTTGGGTTGTTTGTGCGGCGGGACTGGTGGGCGGTGATGGACCGGCTGAAGATTGGTGGGCTGTCGAGCCGGCAATTGCTCCAGGCCGGCGGTGTGCTGATCGCCCTGTTGGCGATTGAGGTGGGCCTCTCGCAGACCTGGGAGGCCCTCGACCCCATCAGCTATCAGCGGGTTGGCGGGCTCACCGACGCGTTCATCAGTTCGTTTCTCTCGCCTGTGGGGGCACTCACCGTCGGGTTCGCAGCCGGCATCGGTGAGGAGATGCTGTTTCGGGGCGCCCTGCAACCCCGCTTCGGCCTGCTGCTGACGACGCTGCTGTTCACTTTCGCACACGCTCAATACAGCCTGTCGCCGGCCCTCATCGGCGTCTTCGTGGTCGGCTTCACCCTGGGTGTGATTCGCAACCACATGAACACGACAGCCGCTATTCTGGTGCACGCCGGCTTTAACTTCTTGCAGGTGATCGTGGCAACTTACATGGGCACCTGAATTGAGTGAGCCCTACACAATCGCCTCCCGAACTCGGGCGCTCGTATAGTCCATCAACCAGACGACGATCACAATCGCCCACACCCCCACCGAGGCCCACGTCCACTGAGTCCGGTTAATCCAGTTGCGAAGCACAAAGCCGATGCCGCCGCCGCCGACGAAGCCGATGATCGTCGAGATGCGAACGTTGATGTCCCACTGATAGATCGTGAAGGCGGTGTATGGCGGGACGATCTGGGGAATAACGCCGTAGACAATAACCTGGACCCGGTTTGCGCCGGTTGCTGTGATGGCTTCAATAGGGCCTGGCTCAATACTCTCAGCCGCCTCGGAGTACAGTTTGCCTAGCGACGCAATGGTCACAACACTCAATGCCAGCACGCCGGCAAATGGCCCGAACCCTACCCAGATCGCGAAAATCGTGGCCAGGATGATCGGGTCGATGGAACGCATGACGTTGAAGAATCCGCGTGTGATGCCGTAAACGGCATTCCCCCATGGCGTGCGCGGCATGATGTTGCGCGCACCGAGGAAGCTCAAAGGCACAGCCACGATTCCACCCAGGGTGGTGGCCATCAGCGCCAGGAACACGGTCTCGATGATTTTGGCGATGGTGGTACGCAGAGGTTCGCTGGGCTGCAGGCTACCCGATTCCCACGTCAAGCGGGCAACCACACCCGACTCGCCGCCTTGTTGTTCCAGGAGCGGCGGTATGGTCGTTTCGACGCTGAAATTGCCCTGGGCATCGGTGGTGAAACGCGCGTCTCGCAGCCGGCCCTCAATTCCAGCCGGCGCCCAGTAGAGCCGGCCATCGGTGTTAGGTCGAAAACCGCTCCCCGTCACTGTCACCTTCTCTCGCGCGCCAGCACAGGCCGGCGAGACCTGCACCACCGGCCCTTCCGATGGTGCAGGCGTTGCCGGAGGCGCTCCGGAACACGGCACCTGGATGACCGTCTGCGCCTCTTGTGAGACCTCTGGGCGTGTGAACAGCGCGGGGCGCAACAGATCGGTGATGATGCCACGCGCCTTGGGCGCCCCCTCGATTAGCAGAGAGGGTTGCATGCCGGCGGCATTCCAGCTCCAGATGTACATGCCGGCAGCCAGCGCAATCAGCAGAATCCAGCGCCCCCAGCGTAGCCAGGTGTTCTCCTCAAAATTCATCGAACCCAACCTCTTGAATCCCTCTGGCGTCTACACGATTCTCTCTCTCACCTGGGCGCTCGCATAGTCGAGCGCCGTAACCACGATAGCGATGGCCCAGATAGCCGTAGCGGCCTCGCTGTAAGCCGACAGACGAATCCATTGTTGCAGCAGAAAGCCAATCCCGCCGCCGCCCACGAACCCCAGAATAGTCGACATGCGGACGTTAATGTCCCAGCGGTAAATGCTGAAGGCGACGAAAGGCGGCAACACCTGGGGCAGCACAGCGTAGACCACGACTTGGGCCCGGTTGGCCCCAGTGGCGGTGATCGCCTCAATGGGACCAGGATCGATGCTCTCGATGGCCTCGGAGTACAGCTTGCCCAGGGCAGCAATCGAGTGGACCACCAGGGCCAGCACGCCGGCAAACGGTCCCAGACCAACCCACACCACGAACACGATAGCCATGATCAGCGGCTCAATGGACCGCAGGATGTTGAGCATCGTTCGAGTCACGTAGTAGATGGCTACGCCCACCGGATTTACGGCCATGAGGTTGCGAGCACCGAAGAAACTGACTGGCACAGCCAGGATGATGCCCAACGTGGTCGCCATCAATGCCTGGGCAATGGTTTCGCCCATGCGCTCGACGACCAGCCAGAAGGTCTTGCTAGGGTGTGGGCTCCCAACTGGTTGGGAGATCCGGGCCTTGATTTTGTGCATCTGTGGCCCACGCTGAAACGACTGGGGAACGACATCCGGCACAATGATTTGCTTGGTGAATTGCCCTTGGGCATCAGTTTGGAAATCGACAAACTGGCCGCCGGCGCGCAGCCGGCTCTCCTGGCCAATAGGGTTTTCCCACCACAACTCACCCGTCCGAGACGGCGCGAAGTTCCCTCCGCGGATCGTAACTACATCACCCACATCACCACAGGTCGGCTCTGCGATCAGGTACGGCTCGTCAGGGCCTGGTCGTGCAACTGCCGGCGGCGATTCGGAACAGGGCGATTCAAAGGGGCGGATCGCTTCCACGACCTGGACATCGCGCGTCAGGACGTCGGGTCGGACCAGGTTGGCTACAACGGGCTGAATCTTGGGGAGACCCAAGATCAGGTTGCCAATGTTGATCTCTGTCACCT
>CAYYSH010000115.1:0-3898 GCA_964474265.1 uncultured Anaerolineales bacterium | reverse complement strand
GCGTAGACAACAAACGCAACGAGGACGAACCCCAACACAAACGATGGCCGCTGTCCCTGTGCTCGCTGCCGGGCATCCCAAGCATTCCACAGCCAGAATGGCAGCAGGCCGGCGTAGAGGGTCGTCATCTTGAGCCAGGCTAACAGGCCGGCCAGGATGATTGTGGTAGCAATAAAACTCAACCCGCGAATGCGGTCGCCAAGGTACAGTTGTCCAGCGCCGGGGAGGATTAGAGAGAGCAGGCCGGCCAGAGCCGGCGAGCGGGGGGGTGCAATTTCGAGGACGGCTTTTTCTGTCTCTTCCATCACTTCAACTCAGAGTCGAGAGTCTGACATCGTCTCCCACTGCGTGTTCCGTATACCCGGCGGGCGATGCGCTGGAGAGCACGCAGTATGCAATCCGTATTCCCGCGTTACCTGACTTCAACCTGGATTGCCTCTTCGCCATAGATCTCCTTGAACCGGCGATCATCAATCTCCGATGGCAGACCGTCGAAGACGATGCGACCGGCCTTGAGGGCAATGATCCGGGTGCCGTACCGCCGGGCCAGGCTCAGGAAGTGCAGGCTGCACAGCACCGTCACGCCTCGTTCGCGGTTGAGCTGCTCGATGTACTTTAGCACCGAATGGGAAGTGGCCGGGTCCAGGCTGGCGACCGGCTCATCGGCCAGCATCAGTTTGGGTTCCTGCATCAGGGCCCGCGCTATCCCCACTCGTTGCTGCTGGCCGCCGGAGAGCTCATCTGCCCGGTTTTTGGCTTTGTCAGCAATGCCGACAAGCTCCAGGTTGCGCATGGCTCGCTCCCGTTCCTCTTTCGGGAATTGGTGAACCAAACTGAGCCAGGGGTTGACGTAGCCTAGCCGGCCTGACAGCACATTCGTGAGAACGGATGAGCGCTTCACCAGGTTGAACTGCTGGAAAATCATGCCAATCTGCCGGCGAATCTTTCGCAGTTCCTCCTGCGATGCTGCCGTAATGTCAACGCCGTCCCAGATGACCCGGCCGGATGTGGGCTCCACCAGCCGATTGATACAACGCAGCAACGTAGATTTCCCGGAACCGGATAGGCCAATGATGACCAGAAACTCACCGTCCTCTACGGTGAAGCTCACGTCATCCAGGGCAACTGTACCGTCCTCGTAAACTTTGGTCAGATGTTGTACTTCAAGCAAGGGTCATACCTCAATTTTGCACCGGAGCGAAAGCCGAACTGCCATGTCTAATTGTACTGCGTTTTGTCCGAATAGAAAAAGGGGGCTGGACACACCAGATGCCCAGCCCCTGCCATCGCATACCGTTACTTTTTTGCCAGGTCTTCGATGTTGACACCAGCCGCGTCCAGCGTGGCCCGGAAGCCATCGTAGAAGGAGTCATCGACCTCTACAAGATCCTCGATCTCGTAGACCTCCTTAAGAGCTGCCTTGCCTTCTTCCGTCTGAGCAATTTCCAGTAGTGCGTTCTTGATGTTCTCTACTACCTCAGGCGGCAGATCTTTGCGCACAGACACTGTGTCGTTCGGGATCTTCGGGGATTCGGCGATGACCTTTACCTTCTCTTTCACATCCGGGAAGTCCTTCTCAACAGAGTTCCGCGCATCGACGTAGGTAGCGCCGGCATCGCAGTCACCGTTGTAGACAGCGATGACCACGTTGTTATGCGAGCCGGCCTCAACCGTCTTGGCGAAGTCGGCATCTGGGTCAATCCCCTCAGCCTGGAGCATCACGCGCGGGATCACGTACCCCGATGTTGAAAGCGGGTCAACCCAGCACATGGTCTTGCCCTTGAGGTCAGCCAGAGTCTCGATGCCCGTATCAGCACCGACGATGATCTGCCCCGTGTAGTACGGTTGACCAAAACGCACCGTGGCCAGAATGACTTCCACGCCGTACTTCTCATGGGCCAGGATGTAGCCGAAAGTGTTCAGCCAACCAATGTCGGCATTGCCGGCCCCCATGGCCTCAACCACGGCGGCGTAGCTGGTGGCGACATTCGTGTCGATTTCGTAGCCGGTCTTCTCCTCCAGCAGCCGCTCGATGGCTTGACCACCGGTGATAATCTGCTGCGTATCGCCGGAGGGAACGAAGGACATGATCAGCTTGACCGGCTTCTTCTCGACGATTTTGGTTACCTCGACCGGCACCTCAACCGTCTTTTCGACGACAACCGTCTCTTTAACAACCTTTTCAACCGTCTGCGGTGCCGGCTGTGCACACGCAGCCACAAGTCCCGCAACCAGCAAAGCTATCAGAATCAAGAACGGGATGACGCGCTTATTCATGTGAGCATCTCCTCCTTAGAATCGTCGGGAATCATTGACCTCTCTGGTCGATGTGATGTCAATTTCGACAGTGCAGGCGGCAAGGTAGTGTGGGGAACTGATCCGCCGAAGAAGCACTATGCCGGAGGCAATACCAGGTCTGTGGAATCCGTATTGGCTCATCAGGCATGTTCTTCATCTTGTTCTGGGGTTTGGCAAAGCGACAGAAACCAGTTTTTTCCTACCGAAAAACCTGGTTTCTTGGACTCTTTCCCCACCACCCTTGGATCTGCCAAAGTCCGGATCTTATTGACGAGTGTGTCCTACACATGCCGCGGTGCCGGCGTACATCTTTGTTCCGACAGAGCCCTGGCACCACCTCCTCTCGTTCGGAGACTCAGGTGATCGTCGATTGGTCTTTTGCTGCCACATCGGCTAAGCATATCTAGATTGTCCTGTACTGCTCGTTATGATACAACATTTTTTCGCCGTATGCAAGGATGGGGACCGGATCTCATACGGCCTGTCATCCGACCACACACATTGACGCAGCCACATCTTGAGTTTATAATCGGGGCATAATGAAGCCGGATCTAACTGGAGCGAAAAGATGACTACAGAGTACCATTTCGAAACGCGAGCGATCCACGCCGGCCAGCTCCCAGAGCCGACCACCGGCGCCGCCATCGTGCCCATCTACCAAACTTCCACCTTCGTTCAGGAAGACGTGGGGGTCCACAAAGGTTACGAATACAGTCGCACCGGCAATCCCACGCGCACGGCCCTGGAGCAGTGTCTGGCCAGCCTGGAAAATGGCCGACACGGCATCGCCTTCGCGTCTGGGATGGCAGCAATTAGCACCTTGATGTATTTGCTAAAGCAAGGCGACCACGTCGTGGTCGGAAACGATGTCTATGGCGGCACGTACCGGCTTTTCCAGCGGGTCCTGACCGACTACGGTCTGGCGTTCAGTTTCGTCGACACAACCGACCTGGATGCTGTCAGAGATGCCATCCGCCCAGAGACCCGCATGCTCTGGATTGAAACTCCCACCAACCCGTTGCTGAATATAGTGGACATTGCCGGCGTTGCCGACATCGCTCGCACCCTCTCTCGTGGCTCGCATCCCCGGATTCTTACCGTCGTTGATAACACCTTCGCCTCGCCCTATCTGCAGCGGCCACTGGACTTGGGCGCTGACATCGTGCTGCATAGCACGACCAAGTACCTGGGGGGTCATAGCGATGTCGTGGGTGGGGTGATCGTGACCTCAGACGAGGAGGTGGCTGAGCGGCTGTATTTCCTGCAAAATGCTGCCGGCGCTGTCCCGGGACCGTTCGATGCATGGCTGGTGCTACGCGGTGTGAAAACCCTAAGCGTGCGCATGCAGGCTCACTGCAAGAACGCGCGAGAGGTGGCGAACTTCCTCGCCGGCCACCCCCGGGTCGAGCGCGTGCTGTATCCCGGCCTGCCGGCCCATCCCGGCCACGCTATCGCTCGCCGACAGATGGACGACTTCGGCGGTATGGTCTCTTTCACGGTCAAGGGTGGTGAAGAAGCTGCGCGTCGCGTGGCCCGGGCCACGCGTGTTTTCTTCTTGGCAGAGAGCCTGGGCGGCGTGGAGTCGCTGATCGAAGTGCCG
>CAYYSH010000114.1:3284-8558 GCA_964474265.1 uncultured Anaerolineales bacterium | reverse complement strand
TACGCCCCCTGCTGGAGCCGGGTGCCAATCCGGACCTGCTCACGTTGGACAACGTGATGCGAGCCCTGGAAGGCAACAGATAGAGCTTGAACTGCGGAAGGCTGCACGTTGTTCAGGTTCAACCTCATAAGCAGAACGTTCACCCCCGTGGGAAACTCACTCCACAACGCGCACCTCAACGTGGGCGATCCACCGCTTCGGCTCGACGATGAATCCCAGGTGCGGGCCGGTCTGGGCATTGTGGTCTACGAATTCGTCCACGTGTGTGGTGTGGGTCTTGCCGGCGAGTGGGTCTTCGATGGTGATTTGCGTGTGGATGGTGCCCGCCGGCCCGGGGTTGCGCGAGGTCGCCATCACCATGAAGGAGATGTGGGGTGGGCAGGGGGCCGGCCCGCGGCATCCTCCCGGCGGCCCCACCCCAGGCGTGATCTTGACGAGTTCTTCCAGCGGCGGAGCAGGGGTCACCCAATACAGCTCACAACAGTCATTAAAGCACCATCTCAACCGACGGTTCTCCAGGGGCGGGATGGGTGGTGACCAATACAGCCGCACCGTTCTCCGAAGCTCAACCCTCTGGTCCGTCTCAACTTTCTCGCTGCTTTAATGCGATGCACAAAGTCGAAGAGGTAGACCTGATTGGGCTGCGTGACCTGGGGCCAGGGATAGTCGTTGGGCAATTTGCGCTTGCCTTTCCGCCGCGGGAGGGCGCTACCAAACCGTGCTTCTTCAGGATGCGGTTGATCGTCGTCCGGCCGGGAGGCGTGACCCCGGTACGCTTCAGTTCCACCGCAATCGCATCGGCCCTGAAGTTGGCATATCTCGGAGGGCTAGATTGCATCAGGACAACCCCACACGACAGGGCGCCAGCTCCTCCACCGGCGCCTTGCTCGTTTCTCCCGATCCACCCCCTCACAAGCAATCCAAAACAAACTTTAACGCGTATATATTATCGGTTGCAACCGGTATCGATCAGACTCGGGGGGAGCCAGCACAACAAGGAGGAAACACAAGTGCTTAACATTCGAAGGATGACTATTTTGGGAGTGGCCTTGCTGACCTTAATCTTTGTGAGCTCATTGGCATCTGCGCAAGGGATGACACCCAGCGTGACCGTCAATGATCAGCCAATTGTGAACGGCACTGTCACCATCGCTGAGGTGGTCAGCGATGGTCCAGGCTGGTTGGTGGTCCATGCCCAGAAAGACGGTAAACCCGGCCCGGTTCTGGGACACAGCGCCGTCTCCGACGGGGTGAATACCAACGTGGTTGTGGAAATCGATGTGTCGGGGGCTACGGAGACGCTGTATGCGATGTTGCACACCGATGCCGGCGCGGTCGGCACCTATGAGTTCCCCGGCCCCGACGGCCCGGTGAGCGTAGACGGTAAGATCGTCACTCCCCCCTTCAAAGTCACTGGTGGATTGCCGGCCATGTTGCCAAGAACCGGCGACGCTACCACGCCATGGACAAGCCTGCTGCTACTGGCTGGCGCGCTGGCCCTGGCAGGCGGCCTCGGTCTGAGATTGGCCCGCCAGCGACAGTAACCGCCAAAATGCCCGTCTTCGACGGGTGCAATGGCGCACCGTCCCAACTCCCCGGGAGGTTCTGGCCTCTCGGGGAGTTTCTCTTTTGTCAGGAAACTCCCTGACACAGGAGCCATCGCCTGTCGGGAAGTACCGGACGCGCCGGATGGCATGTTTTGGGGAACTCCCCGACAAACAATCAGGGTTTCCCTTCTACCGCCGGCAGGCTTCGGGTGATACAATGTCCATGAACTTGTAGAGTCCGTATCTCCGAGCCCGTTCACCTGCCGGCAACCCGCCAATGGTGTCGGGCCGATAGGGTAAGGGGGGAAACGCCCTTGCCTGCCGTGTTTGCAAAGGAGATACCGGTCAGTTGATCGGTATCTCCTTATTTGTGTATACAGAGAAGGAGGGAGATGTCTGATAGATATGTGGTCCGCTTTCCGTCACCGACAGAATTTCCGGATGCTGCGATGGCATCCAAGTCTGGAGAGTAACCCTGCGTGAGGAGGTAAATCCATGCCTGAATTGCTTGAACAGCAGAACGTCCTCGTCCGCATGCAGGAGGACATCAAACGGGCGCTGGAGAAGCCGGTGGAAGAACGGCGCTGGGTCATGGTGATCGACCTGCGTAAGTGCGTGGGTTGTCATGCCTGCACCGTCAGTTGCGTGGCCGAAAACAAACTGCCCCCCGGCGTGGTCTACCGGCCGGTGCTGGAGCAAGAGCTAGGCACTTTTCCAAACGTGCACCGGCGGTTTGTCCCGCGCCCCTGCATGCAATGTGATGAACCACCATGTGTACCGGTGTGCCCGGTCAATGCGACCTGGAAGCGCCCGGACGGCATTGTCGCCATTGACTATGAACAGTGCATCGGGTGTCGCTACTGTATCACCGCGTGCCCTTACTCGGCGCGGACCTTTGACACCGGCCACACCTATACCGAAGGTACGCCGGAGCAGATGGCGTACGAGATCCTGGCCAACTTCGAGTATGGGCAGGAGTGGGAACGAAATGGCGGGTCCCCAGTAGGCAACGCCCGCAAGTGCCAGTTCTGCCTGCATCGGCTCGAAGAAGGCCAGTTGCCGGCCTGCGTCACGACCTGCATGGGCGTGGCCAACTACTTCGGTGATGCCAACGACCCCGATAGCCTGGTCTCCGAGCTCATCGCCCAGCCGAATGTGATCCGGCTGAAAGAGGAGATGGGCACAGAACCCAAGGTCTACTACCTGGTTTGATAGCAGATAGCAGATGGCGGATAGCAGATGGCCATTGGGCACCAGCCATTACTCATCAGCCATCGGCCATCAGCCATCAGCTAGAATGGAGGTTTTGACATGAGCAAGACACTACAACGGATCGCCTGGGTGGTCGCCATTGTGGGCTTTGTCGTGGGGCTGGTTGGTCTGTATCAGCGCCTGACCATGGGCCACGAGGCGGCCAATTACGGTTCGTACGTCCCGTGGGGGCTATGGGTGGCGGCATACATCTACTTCATCGGTTTGTCAGCCGGCGCCTTCTTGCTCTCCACGCTGGTCTACGTTTTCCAGATCGAACGCCTGGAGAAGATCGGTAAGCTGGCGCTGTTTACCGCAGTTGTGACCCTGGTGGCAGCCATGTTCTCCATCTGGCTTGACCTGGGTCACCCGGAGCGTGCATGGCGCCTGGTGCTGCGCACGAACTTCCGCTCCATCATGGGCTGGATGATCTGGTTCTATAGTGCGTACTTCATCTTGTTGATTGTGGAGTTGTGGTTTGCGATGCGGGCCGATCTTGTGGCCTGCGGCGACGAGCCCGGCCTGAAGGGTGCGTTATGTCGCTTCCTGACCTTCGGGCGCAAGGACGTGTCCGAAAGTGCGCTGCAGCGCGATCGGAGGGTTCTGCGCGTGCTGGGCAGCATCGGTGTCCCGCTGGCTGTAGCTTTCCACGGCGGCGTGGGTGCGCTCTTCGGCGTGGTCGGCGCCCGCCCCTACTGGCACGGCGGATTGGCTCCGATCACCTTCCTCATCGGGGCGCTCACGTCCGGCGGCGCACTTCTGGCGTTCGTCACCGCTATCTGGGGACCGGATCGCGGTACCGAGGAGCATCGCCGGCTGGTCATTTTCCTGGGCCAGATTGTCATGGGCCTGCTGGCCTTCGATCTACTCCTGGAGTGGGCCGAATACTCTATCGGGCTGTACTCAGCCGTGCCGGCTGAGGCGGAAAGCCTGCGCCTGGTGTTGTTTGGCCAGTACTGGTGGGCCTTCTGGATCGTCCACCTGCTCATCGGTGCGGTCATCCCGCTGGCCCTGCTGGCCTTCCGTGGCCGGTCGCTGCCGGCGGTGGCAACGGCCAGCGCCCTCATCGCCATCACGTTCCTGTCCGTGCGCCTCAACATCGTCATCCCCGGCCTGGCCGTGGAGGAACTGGAAGGTCTGCGCACGGCATTCACCGGTCCAGGGCTCCGGTTCGACTACTTCCCAAGCACCATGGAGTGGTTGTTCTTCATCTGGACAGTCTCCCTGGCCGGCCTGCTATTCCTGATCGGCTACTATCTGCTACCCATCGTTCGACCCTCGGAGGTGGCATAATGACTGATAAAACAATCAAAACCAATTCGAATGCTAACGGTAGCCCGATAAACCCGGAGGTCACACGCCGTGACTTCCTGAAGACCACAGCATTCGTGGGTGGCGCGGCGGCCATGGCCGGCGCTGTCCCTTGGACACTCGACAAGGCTGCCGGGAAGCTGGTGCCGGCGAAGACTGCCGCCGCCAAGACAACGGGCTACCCCCTGGACAAGCCGGAGAACATCATCTACAGCGTCTGCCTGAACTGCCACACAGCCTGCACGATCAAGGCCAAAGTTCAGGACGGCGTGGTAGTCAAGGTGGATGGCAACCCGTACAGTCCCATGAACCTGCTGCCGCATCTGCCGGAGGACATTCCGCTCGCCGAGGCCGCCAAGGTCGACGGCAAGCTATGTCCCAAGGGCCAATCGAGCGTGCAGGTGCTGTACGACCCCTACCGTTTGCGCAAGGTGCTCAAGCGTGCCGGCAAGCGTGGGGAGAACAAGTGGGTCACCATCGAGTGGGACCAGTTCATCGACGAAGTGGTCAACGGCGGCAACCTCTTCGGCGAGGGCAATGTGGAAGGCCTGAAGGACATCTACAAACTGCGCGATCCGGACCTTTCCAAGGAGTTGGCCGCCGATGCGTCCGCTGTTGCCAACGGCGACATGACCGTCGATGAATTCAAGGCCAAGCACGCCGCTCATCTGGACCTGCTCATCGACCCGGATCATCCCGATCTGGGGCCAATCAACAACCAGTTTGTCTTCATGGGCGGGCGTGTGGAGCATGGCCGCAAGGAGCTGGCCAAACGTTTCACTTACAACGGCTTCGGCTCCGTCAACTTCTATCTCCACACCACCATCTGCGAGCAGAGCCATCACATTGCTTACAAGATGATGTCAGGCAAGAGCCACATGAAGCCCGACTTCCTGGGCAGCGAGTTTGTCATCTTCTTCGGCACGGGCGCTTTCGAGGCCAACTTCGGCCCCACGCCCATGACCGAACTGGTCACCGACTCGCTGGTGCGGCACAACTTCAAGTATGCTGTGGTGGATCCGCGGCTGAGCAAGACCGCGGCCAAAGCATGGAAGTGGGTGCCCATCAAGCCTGGCACCGATGCTGCGCTGGCGTTGGGCATGATCCGCTGGATCATCGAGAACGAGCGCTACGACGAGGCATACTTGCGGGCGCCGAACAAGGA
>CAYYSH010000114.1:0-3274 GCA_964474265.1 uncultured Anaerolineales bacterium | reverse complement strand
CTCTCAATGAGACCACCTTCACCGATGCCACCAACCTGGTCCGCACCGACGAGATGGTCTTCCTCAAGCCGGAAGACGCCGGCCTCACTCCGCCGGAAGGCGGTGACCGCGTCGTGCTGGTAGATGGCACGCCGACCCTGGCCGGCGAAGCCACACAGGCCGATCTCTTCGTAGATACCACAATTAACGGCATCCCGGTCAAGTCGGCCATGCAACTGCTGAAAGAGCGAGCTCAGCAGATGACGCTGGAGCAGTATGCCGAGATCGCCGGCGTGCGGGTGAAGGACATCGAAGAGCTGGCCCGCGAGTTCACCAGCCACGGCAAGAAAGCCGCCGCCGAGCTGTACCGCGGCCCGGTACAGCACACCAACGGCTACTACAATGGCCAGGCCATCATCACCCTCAACGTGCTCATTGGCAACGCCGACTGGAAAGGTGGCCTGACGACCGGTGGAGGTCACTGGCATGAGGACGGTTCCAAGAAGGGCCAGCCCTTCCCCAAGTCCAATGTCGCCGGCGGCGCGCCCGGCGGCCTTCACAAATTCGGTATTCACGTGAATCGTGAAGGAGCCACTTACGAGAATAGCACCCTCTTCGAGGGCTACCCGGCTAAACGGCCCTGGTATCCTTTCACCGGCGAACTGTACCAGAACATCATCCCCAGCGCGGCGGCCGGCTATCCTTACCCCATCAAGGCGCTCTTCATCATCAAGGGGACGCCGGTTCTGGCCTCGCCGGCCGGCCACAAACAGATCGAGATGCTGCGAGACCCGAAGATCATCCCGCTGGTCATCGCCTGCGACGTGGTCATCGGTGAGACCTCCATGTACGCCGACTACATCGTGCCCGACCTGACCTACATGGAGCGCTGGGGTACGCCGCACACCACGCCGGCCATCTTGACCAAGGTCAGCAAGGTTCGCCAGCCGACCGTTGCCCCACTGACAGACATCGTCACGGTGGACGGGGAAGAGATGCCCATCAGCATGGAGGCGTTCCTGATCGCCGTGGGCAAGAAGCTGGGGTTGGCCGGCTTCGGCAAGAACGGCCTGGGAGAGGGGTTCGACTTCAATCGGCCCGAAGATTTCTACCTGGCCTTGTGTGCCAACCTGGCCTTCGGCGACAAGGAGGACGGCTCCGAGAAGCTGCCGGCGGCCGATGAGGAGGAGATGCGCATCTTCCGCGAAGCACGCCGCCACCTGCCCAAGGCCGTCTTCGACGAGGAGAAGTGGAAGCGGGCTGTGCCGGCTGACCTGTGGCCCAGCGTGGTCTACCTGCTGAACCGGGGTGGCCGTTACGAGCCGGCCAGCAAAGCCTACAATGGCGACAAGATCGCCCACCAGTGGAAAGGGCACTGGAACCTGTACGTGGAGAAAGTCGCCAAAGGCAAACACTCCATGACCGGCGCGCGCTTCGACGGCCTGCCGAGAGTAGAGCCCGTCCTGGATGCCGCCGGCAACGAGGTCAAGGATAACGACTACGACCTGATGCTAATCACCTACAAAGAGATCATCGGCGGCCAGAGCCGCACTCACAGTGCACCGTGGATCCAGTACGCGGTGATGCCGGAGAATTTCATCCTGATGAACAGCACCGACGCGGAGGCGCGTGGTCTGAAGGACGGCGATCGCGCCCGCATCGTCTCCGCCTCACTGCCGGATGCGAAAATAGACCTGGGCGATGGTCGGACCTACGAAGTGGCCGGCAAGGTCAAGGTCGTAGAAGGCATGCGGCCCGGCACAGTAGCTGTGTCGTGGAGCTACGGCCATTGGGCCTACGGCTCCAACAACGTCGAGGTAGACGGCCAGGTCGTCAAGGGCGATCCGCGGCGAGGAACGGGGATCGTACCGAACCCGTCCATGCGCGTGGATCCGGCCTTGGGTGATGTCTGTTTGACGGATCCCATTGGCGGCAGTGCCAGCTTCTACGACACGCGGGTGAGAGTCGAGAAAGCGTAGGCGCAGTGCGCAATTGGTCAACAGGGAGACGCGGAGCACATTCGTGCCCGGTCTCCCTGTTGTCTTCCGCTAGATGTAACGTTCATGTGCGCTCTTGCATCTAAACGGCTGTCAATGCACACCATCTTGGAGGAGACCTGATGCAACGACGATTCTATCTTCTTGCAGGCATTGTAACGCTCCTGGTTTTGGGAGCTCTGTTCGCGACCCAGGGCGCGCCAAGCACGCAGCCGGCCGCCGGAGCTCAGGCGGATTCAGCCCCAGACCCTGACACAGCAACTTATTGGGCAACTGTTCACCAGGCCCAGGCTGCGCTGGAGGCCGGCGAGTTCGAGAAAGCGATAGACCTGGCGCGTCAGGCTGCGGCCACAAACCCGGATGACAACACGGCCTGGACCGTCCTCAGAGCGGCCACCGTCGCTTCTGCGGCTGATCAATACTTACGCAACCTGCCGAAGAGCCGCTATCGCATCAAGCCTGTGAACTACCTGGCAGATCTGGCGAATGGCAAACAATACTTTGTGATCGATGTGCGGGAGCCTGACGAGTTCGCAGCCGGCCACATTGAAGGCGCAGTCAACATCCCACTGCGAACATTGACCCGGCAACTCAATCGACTGCCAGACAGCAAGACGATGCCTATCCTCGTGTACTGTCACAGCCAGAAACGTGCCACCCACGCCCTTGTGATCCTGCGCGAATTGGGGTATACTCAGGTGTACAATCTAGAAGGTGGTATTGTGGCCTATCAAGAATGGGTGGCCACTCATGCCATGCCCACACCGGGCCCCACGGCGACACCCGAGCCCGAGGCACCGAGTTGCTGAGGTCACGCACCTGCTGCCTGGCTTCGCACCGCTGCTGGCACGAACATCTATCCCATTCCCGCTGAAACATCCTGGAGACATAGAGGAAGATAGCATCCACTATGCGCCGTATCATTCTGTTTATTGTGCTGATTGTCATCGTTCTGGCTGCGTGGCTGGCAATTGCTCCACCGCGCTTCGTGTTAAATCAGATCAAAGCCGTTGACCTGAGTGACCCGGTGGCCGCCGGCCAGCAACTGGTGGAGAAGTACAACTGCCGCTCCTGTCATCGCATCGGTGGCGAAGGGGCGCTCAAGGCACCAAACCTGGCCGGCATCACCCAACGGGTCAACGATCCGGCCCAGGTTACCCTGCGCCTGTGGCTCCGCAACCCGAAAGCTATTCGGAGCAACACGGCCATGCCCAATTTCCACCTCTCGGATAGCGAAATCGAGGCGATTCTGGCATACCTGTCAGCGCTGGACTCACAAGAAAGCCAATAGCGGCCTT
>CAYYSH010000113.1:0-8581 GCA_964474265.1 uncultured Anaerolineales bacterium | reverse complement strand
TGGTAGACCATTGCAATATTGCGATCACGGGGGTGGATTTCGTTGACTTGACGACCACCGATCATAATAGCGCCATGACTCAGGGGCAAGAAGCCGGCAATCGCCCGCAGAATCGTGGTCTTTCCAGACCCGCTTGGCCCAACCAGGACGCACAGCTCTTTGTCTTCGACTGTGAAGGTCACATCTCGAACAGCGTAGTGGTCTCCATACTTCACACTGACTTGCTCCAGACGAATCTCTGCCACCGATCGACCTCCAGGTCGCTGACACAGCTAAATCAGACAGACTTCTGACTCACGGTCGAACAGATGAAGCTGCTCCCGCACAATGTGGAGCCCCACAGTTCGTTGAGGTTCCAGGGGCACGCCGGCCTCATGCTTGTCGATGCGTGCTTTCCACACCAGATCATCGCCAATGCGGATGCTAACGATGCGCTCACTTCCCTGGGGTTCGACAACCTCGATGCGGCCTTGTGCATCAGCATCAGCAAGATCCGTAGTGAGTTGAATGGCCTCTGGCCGCACTCCCAGAATCAGCCCCTGGCCAGGCTCCAGCTTAGAGCCGACCCGCCGTTCAACCTGGTTATCAAGCGCCAACTCGAATCCATCGCCGCGCAAGACCAGCCGGCCCATCATGCTATCCAGCGTGCAATGGGTGAAATTCATGGGTGGGGTGCCGACAAAGCCGGCGACGAACAGATTGGTCGGCGCATGGTAGACTTGAGTCGAGGTGCCAACCTGTTGAATCCGCCCACGGTCCATGATAACGATTTTATCAGCAAGACTCTGTGCTTCTTCCTGATCATGCGTCACATAGATTGTAGTGATTCCCAAATCCTTCTGCAAGCGCTTAAGGACAGCGCGGGTGTGCATGCTCAGACGCGGGTCCAAACCGGTCAGTGGCTCATCCAGTAACCACAGCTTGGGCTGGCGTATGAGCGCGCGACCAATGGCCACCCGCTGCGCCTCACCGCCGCTGAGCTCGAACGGATACCGCTCGAGCAGGCCGGCAATATCCAACTGATCGCTCATCTCGCGCACCCGGGCATTGATCTCAGCTCGCGGCATGCGGTGCGCACGTAGCGGGAATTCGAGGTGCTGACGGACGGTCATGTGCGGATAAAGCGCGTACGACTGGAATACCATGCCAATATCCCGCTCACCAGGGTACAAATCGTTGATCAATTGCCCGTCCAGGATGATACGGCCGGCGTCGGGGCGGACCAGGCCGGCAATGCTACGCAGTGTGGATGTCTTGCCACACCCCGAGGGGCCAAGAAAGACGCACAATTCCCCGTGTTCGACATGGAGGCTTAAATCATCCACCGCGTGCGTCTTGCCATAGTACACATGGAGATGCTCGATTACGAGATTTGACACCTGCCTGTCTCCGTGCTCACCTTAGCGTAGCCGCCCGAAGCTCATACCCCGGACAAGTTGATTGCGGACCAGGATTGTGAAAATGATGACTGGCACCACGAGCATGGTGGCGGCTGCACTGATCTCTCCCCAGTTCACACCAATGGCGGATTCGAACTTGGCCAGTCCGACCGGCCCGGTCGTGGCATCGCGGGTTGTCAGGACCAATGCCAGCAAGAATTCGTTGATGGACATGATGATGTTGAAAATGGCGGTGGTGGCCAGGCCGGCGCGCACCATCGGCAATGACACCCTGGTGAAGACAGCCCATGGACCGTAGCCGTCCATCATCGCGGCTTCTTCAAGCTCACGCGGAATCTCATCAAAGAAACCCTTCAACAGCCACACTGAAAACGAGATATTGAAAATCGAATACACCAGTATGAGTCCGAGACGCGTATCCAGAAGGTTGGCGAACCGAAACAGCAGATAGAACGGCACGATTACCGCGACCGGGGGTAGCATACGCAAGCTGAGAATCCAGAACAGAATGTTATCACCCGCACGAATCCGGTAGCGGGAAAAACCGTACGCTGTTAAGCAACCCAGGCTGAGCGAAAAGCCTGTGCTCACGAGCGCGATGATCACACTATTGACCACACTGGACATGAAGGGAGACGCGATCACATTCCTGTAATTCTGTAACGTGGGTGTGAAGATGAATTTGGGCGGCAACGCAAATGCATCGACGCGGGTCTTGAAGGAGGTCATGACCATCCAGACGATGGGAAATGCAAAAGCGATTGCGACCAGCAGAATTGGGATGTACCACAGGGCCTTTGTCCAGCGACGAGTTTCATCAGGCATGTGCATTCTCCCTCACGCGGATGTCACTCTACTACCCGGACGTACCGTTAATCTCTGAATCAACAGTGTAGCCAGCACCGTGATGATCACCACGATCAGCCATGACAGTGCAGCCGCTTTGCCCACGTTGAAGTAGGTGAACCCGATCTTGAAATCCATCACGGACAGAGTTTGCGTGAAATCGCCGGGCCCGCCCCCCGTCATGATGAAGACTGTGTCAAACAACTTAAGGGTATCAATCGTGCGAAATAGTACCGCCAGCATCAGGGGAGTGCGCAGGAAGGGTAACGTGATCCGTCTGAACTGCATCCAGGTAGACGCGCGATCTAGTGTGGAAATCTCATACAGTTCTGGCGGAACCGTCTGCAGGCCGGCCATCACCAGCAGGATGACAAAAGGCGTCCACTGCCAGACATCCACCATGATGATGGAGACAAGGGCGAGCTTGGCCTCGATGAGCCAGCCCAGCGGATGGATCCCCACCACACGGAGCATCCAATTGACCACACCCAGCGATCGGTCCAGCATGAAGCGCCAAAAGTACCCCATGACGAGAGGTGAAAGCATCATGGGGAAGTAGACAATCAGGCGGACGAGCCCCAGGCCCGGCAACTGGCGATTGAGGATCAGGCCAATGACGACTCCCAGGACCACTTCAAGGGTAACAGCCGCAATGGTGATTACGCCCGTGACGGCGGCAGCATGCCAGAACGCCGGATCGATCAGTATCTCACGGTAGTTTGACAGCCCGATGAAAGTGGCCGGCCGTCCAAGCGTGACCTGAAAGAGGCTCACCCCCAAGGAGTAGATGAGCGGGAAGATGGTCAAAATGACCAGATAGATGATAGTAGGCGCGAATAGCAGCCACGGGAACAACCTGACCCGCCAACGGTATCTCGACTTTGCTACAGGCACAGATTCGACCGAAGGGGTCGCGGCAGTGCTAATTTCCGATCTCCTTTCCGATCAATGCACGGGAACAGGAAATGATGCCATCGTTCCGCCACGCTCGGCGCGACGGAACGATGGCTCGCGAGAGTCTCCAGACGGCCAAATCGCCGAAACGCAGGAGAGGTCGTATCTTCTGGACAGGAAGAGGCAAAGGCTCTAAATATCAGGGCACGTGTCGTAAATGACCTGATGAGCCACTGCCGCGTCATCAAGTGCTTCCTGCGGCGTCTTGCGGTTGACGTAGGCCAGGTTCAGTTCCCGCTGGAGGACGTCCAGCAACTCCGCATAGCAGGAGTTGTTCCAAAAGTCCCGTACATCCGGGATCGATTCGAGGAAAATGCGCTGCCACGGGCTCTTCCCGGCGGCATACTCTCGCAGATCATGGCGAGCCGAGACAAAGCCGGCGCCCGGCTCATCGACCAACGCCTTCTGCGTGTCGCGGGACAGCAACCACTGGAGATACTTCCAGGCAGCTTCCTTGTTGCTCGAGAAGGCATTGATGCCAGTGCCCTGGCTGCCATACATGGCATGGCGCCGCTTTTCACCACTCACAGGATCGATGCCGGCCGGTGAGGGGGCAAACCCGATCTTCCCGACGACGCCGGAGGCATTAGGATCATCTGCGATCCCGCCAAATAGCGGGACCCAGTTGAGAGCCATGGCTGTTCTGCCCTGGAGGATGGCTTCCAGACGCTCGCTGATGGTCCAGTTGGCGCTGGCGGGATCGACACTCTTGTCTTCGTAAACCATGTCGCGCATAAATTGCAGGGCGTGGACGGACTGTGGGCTGTTGATGAAGCCATCGGCCTTGCGGGCCTCCGGATCCCAGAGCTCTCCACCATGTGACCACATCAGGGGACAGTAATCCACGGAGATATAGTCACCCAGCCGGCTGCCTTCCCAGGCGAAGCCGTACATATCATCCGTGGTAAGGGATTTGGCCATTTCACGTACCTCATCCCAGGTGTCCGGTGGGGTGCTGATCAGGTCGGTTCGATACCACAGCACCTGGCAGTTCAGGCTCCACGGCAGGCCGTAGATCGGTGTATCCGCGAAGGCGTCAAAGTTGCCGGCCGTCAAGTCGGCCTCGTTGGTAGGGTACTTTGCCAGGCGGTAGACGATCTCGGGGAAGAAATCGTCGAAACTGATCTCGCTACTTGAGCTGTTCAAGTAGCCAGGTGTATCAAGGCGTTCCAAAGCACCGGCCGCAATGAACCCGCCAATCCACTGGCTATCGTAGTGATAGATGTCATACTCCGCACTTTCCGAACTGACCAACTGCTTGACTCGCTGCTCAAGGAAAGTGTACGGCGTCTGATCGATGACAACCTTGATGCCCGTTTTAGGAGTGAAAACTTCATCGGCGAGCTTTTGTTCGAACTGGGTCTGCGGCCAGTTGAGGGCCAATACCCGCAGTGTTTGTTGGGGCTTCGGCGTTGGGGTAGCAACTGCGGGTGCAGAAGGGGGTTGGGGAGCTGTACATGCTCCCAGTACGGCGGGTACCGACATGGCGCCGGCTGCTCCGGCGGCGTACTTCAAGAAGTCGCGGCGCGATAGTTTTGCATCGTCAGGGCGGCTCATTGATCTCTCCTCTCTGAATTCTCCTCCAATTGGACCGAGTTTGGACGTGCTGCGGATATCGAATCGTCACCCAAGATCCCCACATGACCAATAAAATACCCTCTCCCGGGCTGAGAACGAGACATCAATATATAATCGATTATCGATTGACATTATATCACCAAAACCACCGTTTGTCAACCCCCAATCTGGCGATGAGGCGTGGGTCTTGACTGCGCAGGCCCGTCATCAAACGGAAATGGGGTAGGTACCAAGTTCGCGCACCAGGCGATACAGCGCAACCAGGTTCGCTGCCGGCACATCGGGTTGCACGTGGTTAGCCGGCGCAACCACATAACCGCCGCCAGGGGCGAGAACCCGCAACCGCTCACGCACCTCAGCCTCCACAGCCGCGACGTCTTCCCGCAATGACGTCTTCAAATCGATGGCACCCCAGAAGCAGAGAGCATCACCAAATCGGTCCTTGACCGCCTGCATATCCACCTCTGGGAGGGGCTCCAGGCAATGAAAGATGTCGATACCCAGGTCCACCAGCGCCGGCAGCAGAGGCACCATGTTGCCGTCGGAGTGGAACAGGATCTTGCACTGCGGTGCAGCCTGGCGAACCAGCCCGATCATGCGTCGCCAGGCCGGCTTGTAATACTTGTCGAAGAAGCGGGGCGAGATGAGAGGATGTTGAGCGGCGTAGTCGTCGCCGGGCAGCTCGATCACGTCCAGATACGGACCGACGGCATCCAGGTAGATGTCCAGCAGCCGACATAGCACGTCTGTGACCCGGTCGATCAGCGTGTGGCAGAACTCCGGATCGGTCACCATGTCCATCATGTACTTCTCGGTCCCGCGCAACTGGCTACACCGCTCCAGCGGGCCATAGGAATCCACAGCGCGTCCAACGACAGCATAGTCCGTCTCCTGCTTCAGGTAGCGGGCGCGCTCGCGTGCTTCGTCTGGCCGGATGTACTGCTCCATATCGGGCAGGTGCCATGTCTCCAGGTCCTCAACCGTGGCATTGGCCAGGGGGTTGCCGGCCGGCCACAAGTAGATACCCATCTGCTGCCATGTGACACCCCACGCATCGGTGCCGCCGCCGTGTGGTGGCCCTCCCAGATCGGTGAAGCCCAGCCAGACATAGCGTGTGTCGATGTCCAGCGCTTCCAAAACACGGTCGTCGTAGTAGTTGACGCTGTGCCCCTTCAGCCGACGGAATGGCTCGACCGGCTCGCCGAGATCAAGATATTCCAGGAGCTCGAAGTATAAAGGGTCGGACACGCCATACGCGCCCCCCCACAAGGCCATCGGCACCCGGTCCGGTTCCTCGTGATTCACAGCCATCAACACACGCTCACGATGATTCATTCAACACGCTCCTCTTCTGGCGCGCCCACTGGGCAGCCCCCATGACGCCGGCCCGTGTGCCCAATTCGGCCTGCACGATCTCCACCTTTTCAACGGGGGTCACCCGGGCGCGTAGCTCGACGGTGCGCCGGATGGGGTTGAGTAACCAGTCACCGGCCTGGGCTACACCGCCCCCGATAATCACCATCTGAGGACTGCAAATTGTGATCAGGTTGGCCACGGCGATCCCGATGTAAGTCCCGGCCCGCTCAAAGATGTAGGCTGCGACTTCGTCACCGGCCTGGGCTGCCTGGTGGATCAACTCGGGCGTGATGCGATTCAGATCGCCGCCGGCCAGATCGCGAATTCTGGTGGTGAGGCCCTGTCGAACGGCTTTCATGCCCATGCCGGCAATGGCCGGCCCGCTGGCCAACGCTTCCAGACAGCCGTTGTTACCACACCCGCAGCGCGGACCATCGGGGAGGATCGTCTGGTGGCCCACCTCGCCGGCTGTCCCATCCAGCCCCAGATACAGCCGTCCGCCAAAAGCCAGTCCGCCACCGATGCCTGTGCCAATGGCTATGCAAACCAGATTGTCCATACCCCGGCCGGCGCCGAAGGTGAGCTCGCCCAGGGTGAAGGCACGCACATCGTTCAAAAGAAACGTGGGCCGGCCCAGATGGGCCTCCATTCGGTGCACGACGGGGATGTCCCGCCAAGCCCCGGGCAGGTTGGGCAGAAACAGGGTGACGCCTCGGTCCAGATCGAGCACTCCAGGCAACCCGATGCCGATGGCGTCCAGTTGCGTGATGTCGGTGCCAGCCTCGGCCAACAACCGGCGTACCAGATCGGCCATGCGCTCAAGGACGGCGTCAGGCCCTCGCTGAGCCTCGGTGTCGATTTGGACGTAGGAGACGACTTGCCCGTCAGCATCCAGCAGAACGCCGGCTGTGGTCGTCCCACCGAGGTCCAGGCCGGCAGTAAGCGGTCGCTTTTCTAACCACATCACGTATCCTCACAGTAGAGATTAGGGATTGGAGATCCACAATCTCTCATCTCCGGTTTTTAACTCTAGTTCTCAACGCTTCGGCAATTGCTCGAAGGTTCGATCAATATCCTCCAAGAGCGTCAGCACAGACTGGACGCCCCACTCGAGGAATTGCTCGCCTTTTTCAACCGTTGCCTCCCTGGCATCGCCCCATGTCCCTGATTCCGTGATACGCCAGACCGTGCCAGGTGCTGTCAGAAAGAAAGCAGTGTGCGCCGGCCCAGACGGCCCCTTATAATCTGGGAAGTTGGGGAATTCAGCGTTGGCCTGCTCCATGTCCACCAGATCAGGATTGATGGCCAACACGGCTGAGACTTCACCCTCGTTGGCATGCATGCCCTTCTCCAGGCTGATGTACTGGGATGCCTGCTCAGGCGTGAGCGCATCCCAGTAGTTGATCGGGAACGCCCGCGTGCCGGCTGGCATCTCCTCTGCAGCCATAGCACACCCGTAAGCCAGGGCAAAGGTGTTGTCGAAATGGCCGTTGACGAACACGATGCGTCGAAAACCGGACTGGGCAAAGGCGATGCACAGGTCCTTGACCACGGCCATGAAAGTCTCAATGCGCAGGTAGAATGCGCCGGCAAACCCTTTGTGAGGGTAAGACAGCGCGTAGTGCAGGGGTGGTGCAACCACTGCATTGATCTTCTCAGCCACACGCCGGCTAATCTCCTGCGGGATCAGCACATCGGTGCAGAGGGGAGAATGCGGGCCATGTTGCTCCGTCGATCCCGTCGGAATGAGCACCGTATCGTGCTTTTCCAGAAACAGCTCAAGCTCCCGATTGGTCATTTCACCCAGGAAAACTGTTGGTGGTTTCACACCTCCTCCTTTGCACAGCATTACTGGATATCATGGTTGAATTGAAGAGCGCCAGCCGGCCACCCTGCCGCTTCGGCAGCCAGGGTGAGGGCCCCGACGAGCACAGCGTCATCTCTAAACCGGGCGAGGGCGAAGTGCGGCATGGCCGGCACCACTCGTTGTACATTGAAGCGGATCGGCTCCAACACCAGGTCACTGGATGCGAACACACCACCCCCGAGGACGATCAACTCAGGATCCAGCACACAAATGGTATTCGCGATCGCCAGGCTGAGATAATCGATGGTCTTTTGCACCAGATGTTGTGCCAGCTGATCGTGCTCGCGAGCTGCCTGGAAGACGTGCTCAGCAGAGATCGCGTCCACACTGCCGGCAACAACAGCGATTACGGAATCTGATGGCGCCAGCAGCCGGGCTCTGCGTGCAATGCCATTTCCACCGGCGAAACTCTCCAGACAGCCGCTGTCCCCCCACTCTTCGGTGAAGAGCATCGGGTCCGGGATCATCATGCCGATTTCGCCGGCTACGCCGTGAAACCCCCGGTACAGCTCACCGTTCAGGATAAGGCCACCGCCAATGTTGGTCCCGACCAGGACACACACCATGTTTCGCGTCCCCT
>CAYYSH010000112.1:4356-8593 GCA_964474265.1 uncultured Anaerolineales bacterium | reverse complement strand
GCTGCTGGGTGCCTTCACCGCCGAGGATCGCGACCTGGCGCGCCGACTGTTGCCCCAGCGGCTGAGAGGCCGGCGGCTGATACCCCCACTCACCTCCCGATTGCAGTAACCGAATTACCTGAAGGTCCGGGTCTTCGTCAAACTATGTTGAGGACAGGACACGGCAGGTGGCGTGCGGATATGGCCCTTCCGCGTCACACGTCATGCCGGCTGTTTGCGAACCTGACCCTCGTTACGAAGAAGACCACAGATCGCTCAAGGCCAAAGGGGAGGAGAGATTTTTATGGCAGACATCGTGCTCGTCGGATCGGATCGGATCGGCATGGCCCGCATGCGCACCACCCTCGGCAAGGCGGGACATCAGGTTGAGGCCGCCACAGACCTGATGGACGCCAGAGTCCTGGTGAGGGCCGGCTCAGCCGACATCCTGATTATCCACGTTAACGAAAGCACCACAGACGAGATTCCTGCACTACAGTCGCTCCTGGCTGCCGCGCCAGATGTCGATGTGGTGATGATCATGGACACCATGTCGCCCACCGCAGAACACCAGATCATGAGCGCCACCCAGCCACTGGGCGTCGAAACCTACATACCTCGACAGTTCGTGGACTCATCGTTTTTCCTCTCTATGCTTACCGCGATAGCTGATCGCAGCCGGCTGCGCCGGGCAAACAGACGGCTTGAAGCGGAACTCGCCGAGGCCCAGGAACAGCTACTTCGCGTCAAGGTCGAGGACACGCTGACAGGTTTGCCCGACTACTACTACCTGCAAGAGTGGCTGACGGAACAGCTTCCCACGACGGAATTATCCCTCATGATCGTGGGAATCGATAATTTTGAGGAGATCCGACGGGAACACGGCCTGCGAGTAGCAGAGCCACTTCTGAAAGACCTGGCCGAAGTGCTTCGAAACAACCTCCGTGGCAGCGACATGCTGACGCGTACACTGGCCATTGACCAATTTGCCATTGCACTGCCTCGTGCTAGAGCCGTTCATGCCGAAATCGTTGCCAACCGCTTGCGCAGCAAACTGGCGAACTTCGCGCCCCGAGCAGCGGACGCGGACGTCAACATCAGCCTGAGCATCGGCATTGTAGAAGCAAGCGAGGGCATGAATGTTGATGAACTCTTGCAGCTTGCCGACCAGGCCCTGCAGCAGGCTCAACAATCGGAAGCAGGGCTTGCCGTGCTAACTGTGCCGGCCATACCCTCAGCCGAAGACGAAGATCAAGAGGAAGTGGAGTGGCGTGAAGACGCGCAGGTGCTGTAATCCACCCGACACTCTTGCCTGGGCCACATGATCTTGTGGCCGGCTTCGAGCTGTCATTGCGAGCGACAGCGAAGCAATCTCCCACCTGCAACAAGGGGATTGCTTCGTCGCTGGCGCTCCCCGCAATGACAGCTCGTTAGCGCACCCCTTCTCAGCATGGCAATGTGCTTCTTCGATGCATAAACCTCCTGCCGCCTGCTGGATCGCCTTCCCTGCACGTCGTTCCGCCTCGTCGATCATTCGCCATTCATCCGACCATATGGTATAATCTGGCGCAAGAACGGTACGAACAAAGACGAAACGGTTACGGGGAGGATTAGATTGGCACAGCATGTCACCATCGAGCACATCGCCGGCCACGTCGGCGAAGAAGTCGTCCTCAAAGGCTGGGTCTACAACAAGACGGACAAAGGCCGGCTGCAGTTTATTCGCCTGCGGGATGGAACCGGTTTCATACAGTGCGTCGTCTTTAAGAAGAATGTTTCTCCAGAAGCGTGGGAGGCATCTACCAGCCTGACTCTGGAGTCGTCGCTGGTGGTCACTGGCACGGTGCGGGCTGACGAACGTGCTCCCGGCGGCTACGAGATCGATGTCTCCGACCTGGAGCCGATCCACATCGCTGAGTTGGACTATCCGATCCAACCCAAGGAGCACGGGACGGGCTTTCTGGTGGAGCATCGGCACCTGTGGATTCGCACGCCCCGGCAGAACGCAATCCTGCGCATTCGGGCAACAGTCATCCGGGCGATTCGGGACTGGCTGGATGACCACGGCTTCCTGAACCTGGACACACCGATTCTGACGCCAACGGCGGTCGAAGGCACGACCACCCTGTTCGAGACCGACTACTTCGGCGAGCCGGCCTATCTCACCCAGAGCGGGCAGCTCTACAACGAGGCCAACATCATGGCCTTCGGCAAGGTCTACTGCTTCGGGCCGACGTTCCGCGCGGAGAAGTCGAAGACGCGCCGGCACCTGACGGAGTTCTGGATGGTGGAACCCGAGATGGCCTTCGCCGACCTGGAGGATTACATGGACGTGGCCGAGCAGATGGTCAGCTACACCGTTCAGACCACACTCCAGAAGCATCGCGACCAACTCACCGGGGTTCTGGAGCGGGATATAAGCCGGCTGGAGGCGGTCGAACCACCCTTCCCCCGGATTTCGTACGACGAGGCGGTGGAGATCCTCCATCAGCAGGGTTTCGAGAACTTCCCGTGGGGCGAGGACTTTGGCGCTCCCCACGAGACGGCCATCTCCAGCCAGTTCGAGAAGCCGGTTTTCGTGTACCACTACCCGACGCAGTGCAAGGCATTCTACATGGAGGAAGTGGAAGGCCGGCCCGAAGTATGTCGCTCCGCCGACCTGCTGGCCCCTGAAGGATACGGCGAGATCATCGGCGGAGGACAGCGGGCAGCCAGCGTTGAGCTGCTGGAGCAGCGCATCAGGGAACACAACCTGCCGCGCGAAGCCTACGAGTGGTACCTGGATTTGCGGCGCTACGGATCGGTGCCCCATTCAGGTTTCGGTCTGGGGGTTGAGCGCACCGTAGCCTGGATCTGCGGCATTGAACACGTCCGTGAAACGATCCCCTTCCCGCGCATGCTGGAAAAAATCTACCCGTAGTTGGAGCAGGGTGCACGGGTGGACGGGTGCTGGGGTGAAGTCATCGCCGGAAGTCACCCCTGCTTCCCGCCCCCTGGCTCCCCTGCACGAGAGGGCGGCCGGTGAGGAGGGAACGTGAAGTCTGTTCGCTATTTCTGGTTCCTTGTTAGCTCCATCGCACTGCTCCCGGTACTGACGGCCTGTACAGGCCCCGCGCTCGCTGAAGAGGAGTCGGCCATCCCTGCACCCCCCGCTGCTGCATCAGACACCCCACCAATAGATACGCCGGCCCGCGACTCGAGCATCGATCTGGATGCCGCTTTGGAGAAACTCAGGAACTACGACAGCCGGCACAATTTCCAGACCACCCGCATCTACGACCGGCGCGGAAACTTGCTGGACGAGGTTTACGGCGAAGGCCGGCGGACCTGGGTACCGCTGGACGAGATCCCGGAGTCCCTCATCCAGGCCACGATCGCAACCGAGGATAAGACTTTCTACGTCAACTCCGGCATTGACCCGCTGGCCATTGGTCGCGCTTTCTTGCAAAATGCCGAGGCCGGCGAGATCGTGTCAGGCGGCAGCACCATCACGCAACAACTGGTTCGCCTGATCGTATTCCCCTACGAGCAGCGCCTCCAGCAGACGATGTCACGCAAAGTGACCGAATCGATCCTGGCTACACGCTTGACCAGGATGTGGTCAAAGGACAAAATTCTTGAAACCTACCTGAATGAGGTTTACTACGGCCATCGGGCATATGGCGTCGCTGCAGCCGCCGAGACATACTTCGGCAAGCCAGTATCCGAACTAACGCTGGCCGAGAGCGCGCTCCTGGCCGGCCTGCCCCAGGCACCCAGCCGGCTCGACCCCCACAAGAACTTCGAAGGGGCCAGGCGACGCCAGGCAGATGTCCTGCGGCTGATGGTAGAGGCCGGCTATATCACCCAGGCCGAGGCTGACGCAGCGTACGCTGAAGAACTGACCCTCAAGCTCCCGGAGAGGACCCGACTGGCACCCCATTTCGTGGACTACGTGCTGCACGTGCTGGAAGAAGCGTATGGCCGTGACCGGGTGCGCCAGGGCGGACTCCAGGTGACCACTTCGCTGGACCTGCGCTATCAGCGGCTGGCCGAGGAGATCGCACGCCGGCATGTGGCAGCGCTGCGAGAGAAGCACAACCTGACCAACGCGGCCGTCGTCATCATGCAACCGCAGACGGGACAGATTCTGGCCATGGTCGGCAGCGTGGACTACAGCGATCCGGCCATCGATGGCCAGGTGAACGTTGCTGTGCGACCGCGACAGCCCGGATCGGCCATCAAGCCCATCACCTACGCGGCGGCCTTCGAGCACGGA
>CAYYSH010000112.1:0-4346 GCA_964474265.1 uncultured Anaerolineales bacterium | reverse complement strand
GACTCACGCCGGCCACCATCGTGTGGGACATCCCGACCGAGTTTGTCCTGGAAGACAAGAAGGTCTACCGGCCGACCAACTACGATGATCGGTTTCACGGGCCGCTGCGGCTGAGAGATGCGCTGGCCAATTCGTACAACGTGCCGGCTGTGAAGGTCTTGAAAGAGATCGGCCTGAAAACCATGATCGACAAGGCACACGCCATGGGCATTACGGGCCTGCAACGAGACCCGTACCGCTACTACGGGCTGTCACTGACGCTGGGGGGCGGCGAAGTCAGTCTGCTGGATCTGACGAACGCATACGCCACGCTGGCCAACGGCGGCGGCTTTGTGCCGCCGGCCCCAGTGCTGCGCATCATCGACGGCACCGGCGAGACGCTGTACGAGTACCGACGCCCGGAACCCAGGCCGGCGGTTGATCCGGCCGCGGCCTTCATGGTCACCCACATCCTGGCCGACAACGAGGCAAGAAAGCCGGCCTTCGGGCAGAACAACCCCTTGCAACTCAGCCAGCCGGCCGCCGTCAAGACGGGCACGACAACCGACTTTCGCGACAACTGGACCATCGGCTACACCCCGTACCTGGTGATTGGGGTCTGGACGGGCAATGCCGACAACACCCCGATGAAAAACATCTCGGGCGTGCAGGGAGCGGCCCCGCTGTGGCGCGAACTGATGGAATCTGTCTTCCGCCTCCGTTCACTTCACGACGTTCTTCGCATTGACGAACAGCCGCTCATCGAGACATTCGAGCCGCCGCCTGACGTCGAACTGATTGAGGTCTGTGACCTGGCCGATCTGCAGGCCGGCCGCGGGTGTCAGACGAAGCAAGAAGAGTTTGTCCCCAAATATATCCTGGCCGAAACTGTAGCCACAGCCGAGAACGCGCCCTTAGCGGACCATGCGCTTGAGCCAGCCGGCACACCGGCCAAGAAAATAGGTGACTCGCTGCTCTGTCGAATTCCGGAGGGGGTGGCCGCTCCAGTAGACCTGATTTTGCGGACATTCAACGTTCTGCTTCCGCCACCCGATCCGGAGGAAGCCACACGGGTGCGAGCGTGGGCTGCCGGGCACGGAATTCCTCTGGCGTCAAATGAGCCGTGCACGCCTGAAGTGTTGGCGCAAGTTCAGCCTGGTGCCGTCGGTGTCGCAGCAATCAATGCAACATGGCGCATCACGTCGCCGGCCCCGGGCGAAATCATCACGGATAACGTGCCCATTCTGGGAACAGCGGTGTTCAATCCTGCCGAAATCTCTTTCTACAAAGTCGAATTCGCTCGGGCAGATACCCCGCCCAACTGGATCACCATGGGCGAGACACACACCACTCCCGTTGTGGACGGCCAACTGGAGATGTGGTACGCCGGCGGCCTGGACCCCGGTCCCTACGTCCTGCGTCTGGTGCTGGTCAAACCCGACGGCAACTGGCTGCCGCCATACACCGTCCCGGTGACGGTCAGTGATTAGAAGCAAGAACTCAGTACCCGATCTTCTGGTTTGATGAGCAACCGAACTCAACTTCTTGCGTTACTTCAAATTGACGGCCTTGGTGTCGAGCAGGTCCGCTGGCTGATGGAGACCTTTGGGGACCCCGCCGGCGTGTTCCAGGCCAGCCCGGAGGAACTTATCGACGAGGGGGTAGAGCCAGAGATCGCCCAGGCGATTGCCGGCGCTCACGAAGACGCGCTCTGGTCGCTGGAAGAGCAGTTGATGGACTACGAGGACACGACCGGCGTGCGCTTCGTGACCTGTGACGACGCGGCATACCCGCAGAACCTGATGCTGGCCGATGAGCCGCCGTTGTTTCTGTGGATCCGGGGAAAGCTGGAGGAGCAAGACAGTCGGGCAGTGGCAGTGGCCGGCTCGTGGCGCGCCACGCCGCGCGGCCTCAGCAACGCCGAACTCATCGGGATGCGCCTGGCAGAGCAAGGCTACACGGTGGTGGCCGGCCTGGGTGATGAGATCGACGTGCGGGCCCTGAAGGGCGCCCGCGATGGAGGTGGACGTGCACTGGCCGTGCTGGCCGGCGGCATCGAGATGATCCCGCCCGACCAGCAGAAGCTGGCCGAACGGGTCCTTGAGCGTGGTGCACTCATCTCCGGGGCATTGCGGCCATCAGATTACCCGAGCCGGGCGCGGGCCGGCACGCGGGACGACATCATTGCCGGCCTGGCGCGGGCGGTCATCATCGTGGAGGCCCAGCCCGAGGACCGTGGGATGGAGATGGCCTTGCGGGCCTCAGAAGTGGGCCGGCCTGTGCTGGTGGTCAAACCGCGCGATGATGTGCCCGAGGGCAACCGGCAACTCTTGAAAATGGGGGCCACCCCCCTCGAACACGTGCGTGAGATGTTCGAGATACTGGAAGAAGTGATGGAGCTATTTGACTGATCGGAGATAAATGGAGCCCTTTGTATGATCTATCTGACACGACATGGTGAATCAATCTGGAACAAAGAACATCGGTATCAGGGGAATGCGCCCGTTGGCCTGTCTGAGGCCGGCAAGCAGCACGCACAGTTGCTGGCCCAGGCATTGAGCCGGGCCGGCATCACCACGATCTTCGCCAGCCCGACCCAGAGGTGTGCCGAAACAGCCGAGATCGTGGCGAGCCGGCTGGGCGTTCCAGTTCAACTGGACCCGCGATTGCGGGAGTGGGAGATTTCGGAGCATCTGTGGGGAGAGCCCTCGCTGCGAGAGAAGGTCTCACCCGAAGACTGGGAACGCCTGCGCACCGACTACGACTTCAGCCTCCCCGGCGGCGAATCCCTCAACGCGCTCATTAAACGCACCTTACAGGCCTTCGATGAGATCTCGAACACGAACGGTGACCAGACGCCCCTCGTAGTAACGCATCAAATCAACGTCCAGCTCATCTTGGCTCACGCCAGCATCGGCCTGCCTGATCCGCCGGAGCTATTCCCGGCCATCAACCGCCTGTGGATCGACTATTGTTCTATCAGCATTCTGGGCGTGAAGTACAACTATCCGCGCGTGCTGAGGATGAACGACGTGTGCCACCTGGACGGCTATCACAGTGACCAGTAGGTGAATGATGAACCGCGCTAAACTACAATGCATCCAGTGCAAAGCCACATTCGAGACCTGCGAGCCGCTATATCGCTGTCGCGAATGTGGCGACCTGCTTGACGTCGTCTACGACTTTCCCGTGTACGATGTGGAGGAGTTGAAGCACGTGTGGCGTCATCGCCGCACGTCGCTGGCCCCCATCGACGTGAGCGGAGTGTGGCGCTACCGGGAACTCATTCCGTTCTACGAGGACGAGTCGCAGATTGTGACCTACCCTGAAGGTAACACACCGTTGTTGGATGCGCCACGCTGCGCCCGCTACGTGGGCCTCCATCGCCTCCAGGTGAAGCATCAAGGATACAACCCGACGGGTTCCTTCAAGGACAACGGCATGACTACGGGGGTCACGCAGGCAGTCGCCCTTGGCGCTAAGGCTGTCGCCTGCGCGTCCACCGGCAACACCTCGGCGTCGATGGCAGCCTATGCGGCGCGGGCCGGCCTGCTGGGCATCGTCCTGATCCCTGAAGGCCAGGTCGCTTTTGGCAAGCTGAGCCAGGCGCTGGACTACGGCGCTTTGACTCTCCAGGTGCGGGGCGATTTTGACACAGCGTTGCGCCTGGTGACCGAAGTCGCGCCGGAGATCGGTGTCTACATCTTGAATTCCATCAACCCCTTCCGGCTGGAAGGTCAGAAAACCATCGCCGTCGAGATGCTGGATCAGCGCAACTGGCAGGTGCCGGATCGTGTGGTCGTGCCCGGCGGCAACCTGGGCAACAGTTCCTCCCTGGGCAAAGGCTTCCAAGAGCTATACGAGCTGGGCTTCATCGACCGGGTACCTCACCTGACGATTATCCAGGCCGAGGGGGCAGCCCCTCTCTACAAGACCGTCACCAGTGGCCATCCCGACAGGCTGGTGACAGTACACGCCAAAACTCTGGCCACCGCCATCAAGATTGGCCGGCCCGTCTCCTGGAAGAAGGCCATGCGAGCCATGGAGTGGACCGATGGCTGGGTGACCCAGGTATCCGAGCAGGAGATCGCCGACGCCAAAGCGATGATCGGGCGCGACGGCATCGGCTGCGAGCCGGCCAGCGCCACCACCGTGGCCGGCCTGCGCCGCCTGCTCGTCGAAGGCACGGACGAGCCGCTCGACCCGGATGAGGACGTCGTGGTTCTGCTCACCGGCCACCTCTTGAAAGACCCCGATTACACCGTACGCTACCACCTGGGTGAGTTGTATGAGGACTACGTAGTCGAGACGCGGATGGTGAAGAAGAGTAACCGGCTACAATCAACCTACTGTCTCTTATACACATC
>CAYYSH010000111.1:0-8612 GCA_964474265.1 uncultured Anaerolineales bacterium | reverse complement strand
CGCCTTTATCGTCGAGCGTGAGACACCAGGCCTGTCTGTCAGCAAGAAATTCGACAAGATGGGGCAGCGGGCATCGGACACGGCGGAGATCGTCCTGGATGAGGTGGTCGTGCCGGCAGAGCAACGTCTGGGGCGCGAGGGGGACGGCTTCATGATCGCCATGAAGGTGTTCGATCGGTCGCGTCCGGGTGTCGCGGCTGCGGCTGTGGGCGTGGCGCGTCGTGCCATGGAGGAAGCTGTCAAATACGCCCGGGAGCGGAACGCCTTTGGCCGGCCCATCGCCAGCTTTCAGGGCGTCAACTTCAAGATCGCCGAGATGGCTATGAATATTGAGGCCGCCCGCCTGCTGTGCTGGCAGGCGGCGTGGCTGGTGGATCAGGGCCGGCCCAACACCAAGCACGCTGCTTTCGCCAAAGCTTTCGCCGCCGACATGTGCATGCAGGTCTGCACGGACGCCGTCCAGATCCACGGCGGCTATGGATACATGAAAGAATTCCCGGTCGAAAAGCTTATGCGTGACTGCAAGGTGTTCCAAATCTACGAGGGCACCAGTGAAATCCAGCGTGTCATCATTGCGCGCGAGATGCTCCGCTAGAAGGACCACATGGCTTTCGAGGTTGACATCGACGTTGTGCGCAGGGCGCTACAGCAGCCACGTCCGGGGTTGAAAGCTCAGATAAGCATGAGCCCACGCCCACGAGCGCCGGTGACCAACACCGCGCCGGCCCGGGCCGGTGGCGTTCTGCTGCTCCTGTATCCGATCAATGGCCGGCTGCATCTGGTGTTGACCCGGCGCACCGAGGAACTATCGCGCCACAAGGGGCAGATTTCGCTGCCTGGCGGTGCGCGGGAGCCAGGGGAATCCTTCGAGGAGGCGGCGCTCCGAGAGGCGCATGAGGAACTCAACCTGAACCCGGCTGACGTCCAGGTCCTGGGCCGCCTGTCCCCGCTGTACATCCCGCCCAGCAACTACTGCATCCGGCCGGTGGTCGGTTACACGCCGGCTCGCCCCGACTTCCAGCCGGATCCCCGCGAGGTGGCCGAGGTGCTGGAGGTGCCGCTGGCTGAACTCCTTGACCCTGCCACTGTCCGCGAAGAGGATTGGCTTCTGCGCGGCATAACTGTGCGGGTGCCCTTTTTCGCCGTGCAGCAACACAAAGTGTGGGGGGCGACAGCCATGGTCCTGGCTGAATTCGTGGCGTTGATTCGCAGTTCGCTGGAGTAAGAGACAGGCAGGCCGGCTTTTCCCAATCGTGCTGCACGATTCTACCAAACGGTCGTTTGGCGGTCGTGGCAAACTGTAGTATAATTCGTTGCAGCGAGTGAACGTGCCTGTCTTGGCGTACTTCTCGCCGTCCGCCGGCGTGAGAAGCGAGTGCTTCGGCCCATCAAACATGTTGAGACGCAGTATGCAACGGATGCATTCACTGTTGAAAGGAACAAAACAATGATTGACACATACATTGTCTCTGCTGTACGAACACCCATCGGCAAAGGGCGTCAGGGTGGTGCCCTGGCCGATATTCGCCCAGACGAGCTGGCAGCGATGACGCTGGTGGAGGTCGTAAAGCGCGCCGGCCTGGAGCCGCAGGATGTGGAAGACGTGGTGATGGGCTGCGTCACCCAGGTCGGGGAGCAGGGGATCAACGTGGGGCGTGTGGCCACACTGCTGGCCGGCTTTCCCGTCGAGGTGCCGGCGGTGAGCGTGAACCGGATGTGCGGCTCCAGCCAGCAGGCGATCCATTTCGTCTCCCAGGCCATTGCAGCCGGCGATATGGACATCGGCATCGGGGCCGGCGTGGAGAGCATGTCCCGCGTCCCTATGGGCTCGGACTGGACGGCACCGCTGCATCCCGAGTTCCCGTACGACCTGGTGCCCCAGGGTATCTCGGCTGAGATGATGGCCGAGAAGTGGGAGCTGACGCGCGACGAACTGGACGACTACAGCTATCAGAGCCACCTTCGCGCCGCCGAGGCCACCAACGAATGCCACTTCAGCCGCGAAATCATGCCAGTCCAGGTCGAGCGGGACGGTGATCGGGTGACGGTCACCGTCGATGAGGGGATCCGCTTCAACCCGAACCGCGAGAAGATGGCGCAACTGGACCCTGTCTTCAAGGTGGACGGCGTGGTGACAGCCGGCAACTCCAGCCAGATCTCAGATGGGGCAGCGGCGGTGTTGCTGGCGTCGGAGAGGGCGGTGAAGGAGCGTGGCCTCACGCCACGGGCACGCATTGTAGCCCGGACAGTCGTCGGTGTGGACCCCGTTCTCATGCTGAGCGGCCCCATCCCTGCGACACGCCAGGTCTTGAAGAAGGCCGGCCTGACCATGGACGACATCGATCTATTCGAGGTCAACGAAGCCTTTGCCTCGGTCGTTCTGGCCTGGGCCAAGGAACTGAAGCCCGACATGGACAAGGTCAACGTCAATGGCGGCGCCATTGCGCTGGGACACCCGCTTGGTGCCAGCGGCGCGCGCCTGATGGTGACCTTGTTGCACGAGCTTGAGCGGCGTGGCGGTCGCTATGGCTTGCAGACCATGTGCATCGGCCATGGTATGGCCACGGCGACGATCATCGAACGCGTTTAGCGAGACACGCACAGACTCCCAGAGGAACTAAGGGGAGCCAGGGGGTTCTCCTTGGTTCCTCTTATTCGTTTGATTTGGTTGCTCCGGCGTGCTCTCTGGAGGTTGCTCTTCGTTGTCCGTCTCCGTGCCAGGCTTGAGCGTTTCACGAACGACATCGCGGAGGCCAGGAACGCGGTCGAGGGGCTGGATTCGGTCAGTGCGGAACCAGTCCACATAATCACCGCCGGCGTACACGGCATACCCCAGGGTGCCAACGTACGTGGCGGTGACGGCCAACGGCCCCCACGGTTGGAGGCTGAATAACCAATCCTTGATAAATGCGAGTCCGCGCAGGATCCACTCGATGCTCCGACGGTGATGTTGAAACCGCTCAGCCAGGTTGCGGGTTTTCTGGAGCACGGTTGCATAGGCTTCGGACATGAGTGCATCGGTGACTTTCCTGGCATAGGCCTCGATATCATCCAGGATGCGCTCTTTTTCATACAAGCGTGCCAGCAGTTTTTCAAGCAGAGTGCCCGACTGTAGCATCTGGATCCACTCAGCGGCCTGCCGGCGAGCGTCGGAAGCGGCATCCTTGCCAAGTGCCTTAAGAATCTTATCGTACGCCTGCACCAGAAGACGCGCTGCCCGCCGTAGAACTGTGCTCACTCTACCGCTGATGCCGTTGAGGAGTTCCTGGGCTGCAACGGCTGCGGCCTCTCTCACCGGCGCAATCTTCAAAGCGGTCAGGCCGGTGATGGCCATCTGTGCCACGCTCACCACGTCGCCGGTAATGGATTCGAAGGAGTTCGTGGCAGTCCATCGCAGTTGGTCCAGCGCCTCCTGCGGGTTCTCAGGCGTCGGTTTGAAGGTCGCTTTGCGGATTGTGGTGGCCGGCCCAGGCTCAGCTCCTGGCCGGAGAAGGTGGCCCAGGTCGGACATGACCTGACGATAGGCGACTTCTGTGGCCTTTCGAATGGTGGGCGCCCGCCCGTCTCCCTGAGCCCGGATCAGATCGTTTGCAATCGCCAGGTCAACGGCGGCGCCGGCCATGAGTTGCAGTGTTGCGCGTTCTCGGCCAGCCGCGTCCGGCGCAGTGAGACCCTGAGCGGCGGCATCTGCCAGTCGAGCGGTTGTGGTGATCACCAGGTCAGCGCGAGTGAGGACGTTGGCGGTGCGGACTGTGGGAAGCGTCACAGCCCCGGCCGGCCCAAGCGCCTGATATAGCGCCTCGACGGCCAGGTCGTACTGATCCCACACAGCAGCATAGTCAGGCATCTTTGTACTCCTTATCTCAAGGCCGATATCCAAGCCCCACAGCAGCCAGAGTTGGCGTCAGCGGCTTGGGATAGGCCCGGTTAAAGTGATGGGCAGGGATAACTGCCTGCTGACAGAATCGTCGGAAGTGTCGTGACCGCACATTGACTACCGACGCCAGTTCATTGGCGTTGATTATACATAGGCATTACGGGTCAGGCAAGCTGAATGTTACACGTGTTTGGGACTTAATTCAGACCTTGCTTTGACCTAGTCGGATTACAATAACAAGTGTTCTGGGAACTTGGAGGGTCCAGGAGGCGAAGCATCTCCAGGCGCTGAAGGGAGCCGCATCCGAGAATGCTGGTTCCTCACCTTTCTCATGATTGAGTTTGAGTTTCTCGGTCTACAAGGCGGTCGCAAGCAGAGCGACTCTCAAAAAAGGAGGATGTGGCCACAATGACATTGGAATTAAGCCGATTGAGTGTTACGGCTGACGAGGCGCTGGCTTATCGCCGGAAGTATCGCGGGTTGATCGGTGTCCAGAGTAAGGTGCCGGTCAAAGACAAAGCCGTGCTGAGTCAGATTTACACGCCGGGTGTCGCCGAACCGTGCCTTCGGATTCAGAAGGACCCGGCGCTCTCCTTCCCGCTAACCTGTCGCGGTAACACAATTGCTATTGTGAGCAACGGATCGGCGATGTACGGACTGGGCAATCTGGGCCCCGAAGCTGCCTTGCCGGCCCTGGAGGGGAAAGCGGTCATGGCCAAGACCTTCGCCGGCGTGGATGCGTTGCCGATCTGCATCGATGCGGACACTGCTGATGAATTTGTCGATACTGTGTTGGCCCTGGAGCCAACCTTCGGTGCCATCTGTCTCGAAGACCTGGCGGTTCCCGCCGCTCTAGAGATTCGGGACCGGCTGGAAGAGGCGATGGACATCCCGGTGGTCAACAATCATCAGACGCCGGTGGCCTCAGGTGCTCTGGCAGGCTTGTGGAATGCGCTGAAGGTTGTTGGCAAGACGCTAGAGAACGTCCGCGTGGTGGTTAACGGCGCTGGCGCTGCAGGTATCGGCATTACGGATATGCTGCTCGAAGCCGGCGTCGGTGAGGTGGTGGTATGTGATCGGGCTGGTGCCATTTACACAGGCCGGCCAAAGGACATGAACTGGGCCAAGGCCGCAATCGCGCGACGTACGAATCCTGAGCGTCGAACAGGCTCGCTGGAGGATGTGCTCGTCGGCGCGGATGTGTTCATTGGGTTCTCAGCCGGCAACGTTGTGACGCCCGAAATGGTCCGCTCCATGGCGCCAGATCCTATCATTTTTGCCTTCGCCGTACCGGAACCCGAGATCCGGCCGGAGGCAGCCAAAGCTGCTGGGGCTGCTGTGGTGGCCACAGGCAGAAGTGACTATCCAAATGAGATGAACATCGGGCTGATTTTCCCGGGCCTCTTCCGGGGCTTGCTGGATGTTGGAGCTCATAATGTGGACAACTCCATTGCCTTTGCTGCTGCCGAGGCCCTCGCCAGCCTGGTTGGGCCGGACGAGCTCAACCCGGATTACATCACGCCCAGTGTGCTGGATTTCCGCAACGCGCCGACTGTTGCGGCCGCTGTTGCACGCCAGGCAATCGCGAACAACGACGCACGTTGGGACAGGGACCCGGACGAAATAGCCAGGTGGACTCGACAGTATGTGTATGAAGGTCAGGCGGCCGTCGTCCCGCCGCCGGATCCCCATTTCAACGAAATGAGCCTGGGGGAGCAAGCGATTGACCTGCGCCGGCGCTACCGTGGCAGTCTCGAGATTCGCGCCAAGCTCGCAATTAAAGATCAGTACACGCTCAGCATGTATCTGCCCCCGATAGACGCTGTGCCGGCCCAGGTGATTCGTGATAACCCCGACGCTGTGTATGACTATACCGCCAAGGGTAACCTGGTAGCCATCGTGACCGATGGCTCGGCTGTGCTGGGGCTCGGGAACATCGGTGGGGGAGCGGGGCTCCCCGTGATGGAAGGCAAAGCCGTGTTGTTTAATACCTTTGCCGGCGTGGAGGCCTTCCCCATCTGTGTCACTACGCAGGATCCCGATGAAATCGTGAATATTGTGACGCGAATAGCACCGACATTCGGCGGGGTCAATCTGGAGGATATTTCGGCCCCTCGCTGCTTCGAGATCGAGCGACGCCTGAAAGAAACCCTGGACATCCCGATCTTCCACGATGATCAGCATGGGACGGCGGTCGTGGTGCTGGCCGGCCTGTTAAACGCCCTGAAGCTCACTGGCCGCAAAATCGATGAGATCCGCGTCGTGATGAATGGGGCCGGCGCTTCGGCTGTTGCTGTGGCCAAGATCCTGTTGAGTGCCGGCGTGCCAGACATCGTCATGTGTGACTCCAAGGGCATCATCTACGAGGGCCGGAAAGTCGGCATGAACTGGATGAAGAATGAAATGGCGAAAGTCACCAACCGCGAGAAGCTCAAGGGCGGCCTGGCTGATGCCATGAAAGGCCGGGACGTTTTCATTGGGCTGTCCGTGGCCAATTGCGTGACCGAAGACATGGTTCGCACCATGGCCGAGAACCCGATTATCTTCGCCCTGGCCAATCCTGTGCCAGAGATCATGCCAGACAAGGCCTATGCCGGCGGCGCAGCTACTGTAGCCACCGGACGCAGTGACCTGCCCAACCAGGTGAACAACTCGCTCGCTTTCCCGGCCATCTTCCGTGGCGCGTTGGACACGCGAGCGCGGGAAATCAACGAAGAAATGAAAATCGCGGCCGCGCACGCCATCGCCAATTTCATCAGGGATGATGAGCTGGAGCGGGACTATATCATCCCGGCCGGCATGGACTTCCGGGTGCCGCCGGCCGTCGCTGCAGCCGTTGCACAGGCTGCCATGGACAGCGGCGTGGCGCGCATCAAAGTCAATCCGGATGATGTGGCGGAACGAACACGACGCTTCATCTACGAGGGATTCCTGGACTGATACCCGTCGCTTCACCTTCCCACACCTCCACTTAAGGCCCGCGTCGGATGATGCGGGCCTTAATCATGTGGAAGGTGATTCCCCGCCTTGCCGGCGCGACCGTGGGGGCTCCGGGTCAGCCCGCAAGAGAACCAACTGGCCTTTGTCAGACGGCTCATCACGGATGAGGACCACCTCGGCTTCCTCGCGCTCAGCGATAAGTTCGCGGGGGGACTTGCCGGCAACGATTGCCTCAGCCTCGAGCTGTGCCCATGCTGTGTACGTAAAGTGAAGTAGGCGGAACTCCTGTGGCCTGTCGTCCATGACGCCGGCAGGATCTGTGGACACGAAGCGATCACTCCCACAATAAATACATGGCCCACGAGCCCAACCGTACGCGACACCCTCACAGTCGGGACAGAGCCATACAGGCGGCATTCTGAGCCTCCTCTCGCAGTAAAAATATGGCAATGGGGGTCAGGCTAACCGAAAAAACGAGGCCGGCCCTGCAGTTTAGGGTCCGACCTGGTATGACCACCAGACGCCACGGTACGAAGATGCCCCTCCACGAGCGACCCACACAGACATGCTGTGGGTACGCAGGGCGAAGCCGGGCAGGAGACCTCTCCTCTTTTGCACTCGAGCAGCGGAGACATAATACTCAGAGAAGAATGCGATCGAGATATTTCGCCAGAGGGCGAAGTGACCAACATTATACTACAGAATGTGGACAATCGCAACTTTGCCGGCCTTGACTTTTCCGCAACTATTCTTACACTATCACTGTGGGCCCATGTTCATGGCATCCTTTAGCCGCCAAGCCCAGATCGAAGGCCAGTATCAATTCTGTGAGGAAATGTGCCATGGTGGAACACGGGAGAGCTACACACACTGAGCAGGTCCTGTATCAAGTGGAAGATAGCGTTGCTGTGATCACACTGAATCGGCCCAAGAAACTCAACGCTTTAACACTGGCAATGCTCCAGGCGTTGAACCGGCTTCTGGAGGAGGCCGAGCACAACGAGGCTGTGCGAGCGGTTGTGATCACCGGCGCCGGCCGGGGCTTCTCAGCCGGCCAGGACTTGACGGAAATGCGAGAACGGGAGGAGGCCGGCGAGCCTGGCGTCTCTGCTGAGTACATGGAGCAGACCTATCACCCCATCATCCGCCGTATCCGGCGCATGGAGAAGCCGGTCATCGGTGGCATCAACGGGGTGGCCGCCGGCGCCGGCGCCAGCCTGGCGCTGGCCTGCGACCTGCGGATCGCGTCGGAGAACGCCAGCTTCATCCAGTCCTTCGTCAACGTGGGCCTGATACCCGACTCGGGCTCGACGTTCTTTCTGCCACGGCTGGTTGGCATGGCTCGCGCCATGGAACTGGCGTTCACCGGCCGGCGTGTGAGCGCGGAGGAGGCTGAGCGCATCGGGTTAGTGAACCGTGTGGTGCCGCACAACGAGCTGATGGATGCCACCATGGCTCTAGCTCGTCAACTGGCGCAGGGTCCCACGAAAGTCATCGGCATGACAAAGCGTGCCCTGAACCGGTCCTGGCTGGTGGACATCGAGGAGGCGCTGGACTACGAAGGTGAACTCCAGGAACTCGCCCGCGCCACAGAGGATCACCACGAGGGAGTGACCGCCTTCCTGGAGAAGCGGCCGGCGAAGTTCACTGGAAAGTGAGAAAGATCGGCGGGTTGCAGAGCTGCGTCCTATCAAGAGGCAGACCATGGCCGAGCAGGTGTTCGTCGCACGCGAGCGTGAGCTCGCACAACTGAACGAGTTTCTGGACCAGGCCCTCGCCGGCCACGGCCAAATCT
>CAYYSH010000110.1:0-8625 GCA_964474265.1 uncultured Anaerolineales bacterium | reverse complement strand
CTGCGTACCCCACACGCAGGCCGGCTAGCCCGTGCGACTTGGAAAGGCTGCGCACGATGATCACGTACCGGCCCGCCCGCACATACTCCAGGGTCTTCGCATGATCATCCCGGTCCACGAAATCGATGTAGGCTTCATCGAAGACGACCACCACCCGGTCCGGCACGCCGGCCATGAGCCGGTCCGCCTGCTCGCGGGTGATGATCGTCCCCGTCGGATTGTTGGGCGAGCAGATGAAGATGAGCCGCGTGCGTGGAGTGATGGCGTCGAGAATCGCCGGCACGTTGTATTCGAAGTCAGGCGTCAGATCGACACAGACGGGCTGGCCACCCTGCCGGCGAACAAAAATCTCATACATTGGAAACGTGGGGGGACAGAGGATCGCCTCATCGCCTTCCTCGATGAACCCGTGGGCGATCAGTTCCAGCATTTCGCTACCGCCATTGCTGGTGGCGATGTGTTCCGGTCCAATGCCATCCCCTAGCAGGCCGGCCAGCCGTTCCCGGAGCAGATCGTCAGTTACTCGGGGGTATCGGCCCAATGTAGACACAGCCGCCCGGATGGCTTCCACAGCCCGCGGGGAAGGTCCCAACGCATTCTCATTGGATGACATTTTGATGACGTCGGTCACCCCATATTGAGCAGCTACCTCTTCGGCAGAGGTGCCGGCGGTGTAGACCGGCGCAGCGGCGATGTGGGGGTTGAGGTGTGGTTTGTCACTCATGGTTGCTCCTCCGGGGTGTCAGATGGCTGGGTGGTTAGATGGCTGAGAGCGCGGAGCACCTTCTCGGGCGTGATGGGCAGGCTGTTGATTCGCACGCCGATGGCGTCGTAGACGGCGTTGGCTACTGCCGCGGCAGTCGGATTGGTCCCCATCTCGCCCACACCTTTGGCCCCGAAAGGCCCTTCCGGATCATCCGTTTCGACAATGACGGTCTCAATGGGCGGCGCATCCATGATCGTCGGCATGCGGTAGTCGAAGGGCGTGAGATTGACCACCCGGCCTTCTTTGACCTGAAGTTCTTCGCTAAGCGCGTATCCCAGACCCATGACCACACCACCCTCGATCTGCCCCTCCACATACATGGGGTTAAGAGCCCGCCCCACATCGTGGGCCGATATGACACGCAACGGACGAACTCGCCCCGTCTCGGTGTCTACTTCGACCTCTATCGCCTGAGCGCCGAAGCCATACGTTGCCGAGATGTTACCCCGCCCATCAGCTCCGACCATCTCATTTGGCGGATCGTACCACCCATGGCCGATAATTACCTGGCCGCCCTCGCGGAAGTGCCGCGCCCGAACCACCTTGTCGAAAGGCACACGTCGCTCAGGCGCTCCACGCACCATAACAAACCCGTCCCGAAGTTCCAGGTCGGCGGCAGATGCCTCGAGCAATTCCTCAGCCGTCTCCAGAATCTGGGCTTTGACCTGCCTGGCAGCTATCAACGCAGCGTTGCCGGCGATGAACGTTGTACGACTCGCGTGTACGCCCACATCCCACGGTGTCAGAGCTGTATCGTTGTTGATAACAGTGATCTCCTCAGGTGGGATGCCCAGTTCCTCCGCAACGATCTGAGTCAACACGACATCGGAGCCCTGGCCGATCTCGGTCGCACCTGTCAACAGGCTGACGCGGCCAAAATCATCCACTTTCACGATACACCCACAACCATCTGAACGGTAGATACGTGCACCACCGCCCACATTCATCGTGGCCGCAATACCAACCCCACGCACACGCGTCCCATCCCGGCGCCGCGGAGCTGCTTTTTTCTCGCTCCAGCCGATCCGGTTCGCCACTTCTTCGAGGCACTCTTTCAAACCACAAGTCGTGATTTTCAGTCCCTGGGGAGTTTCCTCATATGGCCGGTTCGCGTTCCGGAGACGGAATTCCAACGGGTCCATGCCAATGGCTTCAGCCAACTGGTCCATTTGTACTTCGACCAGGAAAGTGCCCTGGGGATTTCCGAACCCGCGCATGGCCCCGGTGATCGGGTTGTTGGTGTAAACGCTATCCACAATTGCGCGAACATGAGGAACCCTGTAGAGGGAGCCGAGGGCTTCCATGAGCACCAGGGTAGTTACAGTGCCCCACGAGACATAGGCACCGTTATCCAGGAGAAGCTTGGCATCACGAACCCACAGCCGGCCATCCCGCATGGCGCCGGCCCGGCTCCAGATGCGCATTGGCTGGCGAGCCTCGCTGACCATGAACTCCTCCTGCCGGGTGTATGCAATTCGCACCGGCCGCCCGGATGCCCGCGCCAGCCACACGCAGATGGGCTCGAAGGCATACATGTCTAACCCGCGACCGAATGCGCCCCCGATGGCCGTCTGGATGATGCGGATGTCGCTGCCAGGGATTCCCAACGCACTGGCCAGGTCCCGCTGCAGCAGGAAGGGGATCTGGGTCGTGCTCCAGACGGTCAGGTGGCCGGCGTGGTCGAACTCCGCCAGGCAGAAGCTCGTTTCCAGGGGGGCCGGCTGGACGTACCCCAGCTCGAAATAATCCTCCACCACCTCGTCCGCCTCATCCAGAGCACGCTCGGGTTCCCCGTACTCGTATTCCTGGTGCCGGAACAGATTGGTGCCCCGATCTTCGTGGATCAGGGGAGCATCCGGCAGGAGAGCGCGTTCAGGATCGAACAAAGTAGGCAGAGGCTCATACTCTACCTCGATGAGTTCCAGCGCTTCCTCGGCCGTCTCTTCGTCCACGGCTGCCACGGCCGCGACCTCATCACCAACGCGGCGTACCTTATCGCCTTTTAGAGGTGTTCGGTCCTTGCCGAAGCCAAAACGGCGGTCCGGCAAATCCTGCGCAGTGATAACCGCCTTCACACCGGGCAGGCGTTTGGCCCGCGTAACATCAATATTCAGGATGCGCGCATGCGGCAGCGGACTTCGCAGGATCTTGCCATACAGCATGCGCGGAACTTTCAGATCGTGGCCATACACGATCTGGCCAGTAGCCTTAGGGATGGCATCTGGTTTGGGTATTCGTTTCCCGATGTATGAGAACTTGGGCATTGTCTTCGTTCCTCTCTGGATGACAAGACTGCTAGATGGCTGGATGGTTAGCCATCTAGCCATCCAGCCATCTAGCCATCTAGTTATTTCCCGTAGCAGCCATTACCGCTTCAATGATCTTTGCGTAGCCTGTACACCGACAAAGATTGCCTATGAGCGCGTAGCGTACATCGTGCTCAGTGGGCTGTGGGTTTTCCTTCAGCAACGCGTAGGCCGACAGGATCATGCCCGGTGTACAATAGCCACACTGGATCGCGCCATGTTCGACGAAAGCTCGCTGCAGCGGATGTAGCTCACCATTGGCAGAGAGCCCCTCGATGGTTGTCACCTCGTGGCCCTCTGCGTCCAGGGCCAGCATCAAGCACGAGGTCACAGGCCGGCCATCCAGCAACACTGTGCAAGCTCCACAGTTACCGGTCCGGCACCCGTCATTCGTCCCGGTGAGCTCCAACTGATCGCGCAGCACTTCAAGAAGCGACCATTGAGGGCGTACTGCCACTTCGTAGGTATCGCCGTTTACGCGGAGGGTGAGAGGGTATCGTTTCATGATATCATCCTGCTGTGCGTTGCGTACTGCGTACTCTATGATTCGAATGCTCCCCTACGCAATACGCAGTACAAAGACTATCAAGCTTGGGCTTCACGTGAACCTGCTACTTCCTGCAACGCTCGCCGCGTCAATACTTCCACCATCTGGCGACGATACCACGCTGAGCTGTAGGTATCATCGATCGGGCGGGACTCTTGCCTGGCCTTACGTGCGGCCTCGACAATGCGGTCCTCTGTGAGAGGCGCCCCAACCACCACAGCCTCGGCTTCCCGGGCCCGCAGAGGTGTAGGGGCCACAGCCCCCAGGACAATACGCGCATCCTGGCAAACCGCGTTGTTGGGGTCAAAACGCACCAGCACCGCAACCCCCACGATGGCAATGTCCATTGCCTGCCGGTAGGTATGCTTGAGATAGGTACTGCGGGCTGACGGATCGGGCGGTGGCAGGACCACTTCTTTCAGCAGGTCACCCCGCTTGAGCACAGTTTCGCCAGGGCCTGTGAAGAACTGTTCCAGCTTGATACGATGCTCTCCTTCAGGGCCGACGATGACGGCATCTGCATCCAGAGCGATTAAGGGCTGAGCCGTATCGGCCGAGGGGGCCGCATTGCACAGGTTACCACCAATCGTGGCCAGGTTACGGATGAGTGGAGAAGCCATCTTGCCGGCAGTTGCGGACAGCATCGGGTATTTTTGGCGAATCAGGGGCGAAAGCGCCACCTGGTTGAGAGTCACCAAAGCACCGATACGCAGCCCGCCATTCGTGTCCGGTGTGATCTCCGCCAGGCCGGGGATGCGCTTCAAATTGACGACGACCTTGGGCGAGAGACCGCCGAAGCGGGTCTTGGTCACCAGGTCTGTACCGCCGGCCAGAGGGTAAGCACCCTCGCCGTGGCGAACCAGAAGCTCGATCGCTTCTTCGAGCGTTTCAGGAGCATAGTACTCAAACGCTTTCACGGCTTATCACCTGGGTTAGCTAGTTGAGTGACGAGATGGCCGGATGGCTCGGTGGCCGGGCGACTGATTGACTGGCCGGCTGCGAAACCCCGCGCCAACGCCTCCAGGTTGGCTGCACGAAACCGCTCCTTGCTTACCCGGGTCACCGTTTCCTCCACTGCCGAGTATGGGAACGGGAAAGCCGGATGCGCCAGAGCAAAACCGATGAGCGCCACGTTAGCCAGGGCCGGGGACCCAAGCTCCATGGCAATAGCGTCAGCGTTCAGGACATGCATCTCGATACCGCGCTGGGCCAGGTGGGCAGCAATTTCCGGGCTGGGGTAGTTGGGCCGGCCCGTATTCACGAAGCACACCCCCCCATCCCGCAAGAAACCCAGAGCCTTGTATCCCTCATCGGGGTCCAGCGCCAAGCAAGCATCGGCAGTACCTTGACGCACCAGCGGCCCGCCATGAGCCCCAATCTTCAGATGCGAAATTACTGAGCCGCCGCGCTGGCTCATACCGTGGGTCTCAGCTCCGATGACGTCCTCACCCAGCGCCAGAGCAGTCTGCGACAGGACATGGGTGGCGAATAACACACCCTGCCCTCCAATGCCAACGATGACGAGTTTCAATTGCATGGCTCACTCCTAAGCGACAACCTGTGGCGCTTCCAGCGGCATGATCAGCCCCTTGTAGCACGCGTCGATGCACTGTGCACAGTCCACACACACCCGCCGATCGATTTCGACCCGTCCGGTGTCCTCGTTCATGACCAACGCCGGACACTCGAAGGCTACCAGACAGTACCGACAGCCGTCGCAAGCCTCATCCACCTCGACCGGCATCCGTGTCAGGGAATCGCGGTGGTACAGCACACAAGGCCGGCGAGCGATGATAACCGCCACCCCGCCATCGGGCTGGCGGGTGTAAGCGTGGGCCTCCTTTATCAGTGCCTCCAGATTCTCGATCTCGTAAGGATCAATCACACGCACGAAACGGACGCCGCAGCCACGGACCAGATCCTCCAATGACACCTGGACCCCTTCCATCCCAACAGCCAACTGCTCTGAATCCACAGTGGGTTGGAAGCCGGTCATGGCCGTCACCCGGTTGTCCATGATCACCAGCACAAACCGCGCTCCGGTATGCACCGCGTTGGCCAGCGCCGGCAACCCCGCATGCACGAACGTTGAATCCCCGATCGTAGCCACAATGGGTCGCTCTTTATCGGACAGATGATGAGCGTGGTAGAAACCAGTAGCCATGCTAATGGACGCTCCCATGTCCAGCACCGTGTCCACCGCTCGCAAATTGACACCCAATGTGTAACAGCCAATGTCACTGGGGAGAATGGCATTCGGTAAGCTCCGCTTGATGGCATAGAAAGCCGAGCGATGCCCACACCCCGGACACAGGCGCGGCGGGCGCGGTGGCAATTCCATTCTCTCGATCAGCGCCTGCAACGTAGTGTCTTGCGTTGGCGGGAGATACGCTTGAGCAGCCCGATCTGCCAGACCGACTCTCTCAAGCTGAGGTCGCACCACATCGTAGAGTACGTCGGGGGTGATTTCGCCGGCCCCCGGCACCGTCCCATCGAGCCGACCAACCACCTTCCGGCGATCAGGGATCTGGAGTTCGATGACCGCATCCGTTTCCTCCAACACCAAAACATGCTCGCACCGCTCAATGAAGTCCATGACACGCCCAACAGGCAGCGGGTACGGTGTGCCTACCTTGCCGACTGGCACCTCACCTTCCAGCCCGATGTCTCTCAACAATTCCAAAACCGCAGGATAAAGAGCGCCACTCGCGATGATACCGAGCGGATACGGGCCCTTCCCGTTCGGGAAGCTGTTGACCGGCAAATCTTCGAAGGCCTGCTGTATCTTCCGAAGCTTCTCATTGAGTTCTATGTGCCGGAAATAACGCGGACGAGGTGCTGCCACCCAACGCTCGGGGTTTTTCTTGAACCGCGCCTTTCCCTGGAGGTCCTGGACTTGCTCCAGCCGCACGTTCTGCTTGGCATGGCATACTCGAACTGCCGGCCGCAGCATTACCGGCATCCCAAACTCCTCTGAGATCTCGAAGGCCACCGGAACCATGGCCTTGGCCTCCCTGGGCGTCGTGGGATCCAGAGCCGGCACCTTGGCGAGCATTGCAAACATTCGGCTGTCTTGTTCAGTCTGTGAGGAATGCGGGCCGGGGTCGTCGGCGGCGATGAGAATGAAGCCACCGTCCACGCCGGCATAAGCCGCACTGGTCAATGCATCAGCCGCGACATTGACCCCCACTTGCTTCATCACGGCAGCAGCACGCAGACCACTCCAGCTTGCCGCCAGGGCAACCTCAAAGGCCACCTTCTCGTTAGTCGACCACTCGACGTAGATGCCATCCAGGCCCAACTCTTCCCTGTACCGGATCACCGCCGGCAGGATCTCCGAACTAGGCGTACCCGGGTAAGAGGCCACAACCCGGCAGCCGGCCTCCACCAGTCCACGTCCGATCGCTTCGTTACCCAACAAGATCTCTTCCATGACTCGTCTCCCGCTACCACTGCTTCTTGTCCCTCATCCTCAATCTCGACTGCCGGCTGGACAGCGAACATTCTGCAGACAGAAATGCACAGCCATGCTGGCGGCCGGTAATCGCCGCCAGCTTTCCTCACGCTTGTACGGTGCTGCTGTCCGCTGCCCAGCGGCTTGTCAGTCGAACCAGTTACTCGCCAGGCACCTGCGGAAGTTCCGCGAGGGCTCGCTCTACTTCCTCTTCCGGATACTCGTAGTCCGGCAGAATGCCGGCGAAGTAGTCCTCGTAGGCCTTCATGTCGAAGTGACCATGCCCGGACAGGTTAAACGCGATGACCTTATCTTCCCCTGTCTCCTTACACTTCAGCGCCTCATCAATGGCTGCTCGTACCGCGTGAGCGGGTTCAGGGCCAGGGATGATGCCCTCGGCACGGGCGAAGGTGACAGCCGCCTCGAAAACGGGATTTTGCGGCACTGCTACTGCTTCAATGATACCCAGATCATAGAGATGGCAGACGATGGGTGCCATACCGTGGTAGCGCAGGCCGCCGGCGTGGATCGGTGCCGGGATGAAGCTGTGTCCCAGGGTGTACATCTTGATCAGCGGCGTCGTCATGGCCGTATCGCCGAAGTCGTAGACGTACTCCCCTTTTGTGAGACTAGGGCAGGCCGTTGGCTCGACTGCGACGATACGGGTGTCCTTCCCGTTCGTGAGCTTCTCGCGTACGAATGGCAGGACGAAGCCCGCAAAATTGGACCCCCCACCGATGCAGCCGATCATGACGTCCGGATACTCACCGACTTTCTCGAACTGCTTCATCGCTTCCTCACCGACAACCGTCTGGTGCATGAGCACATGATTGAGAACACTCCCCAGAGAGTACTTCGTGTCCTCGTTCGTAGCAGCCACCTCCACCGCCTCGCTGATGGCAATGCCCAGGCTGCCCGGCGTGTCAGGGTCCTTCTCCAGGGCCTGCCGGCCGGCGTTGGTCTCTTCGCTGGGGCTGGGGGTAACCGTGGCACCCCACACCTGCATCATGTTCTTGCGGTACGGCTTCTGCTCGTAGCTGATGCGCACCATGTAGACCTTGCACTCCAGGTCAAACAGGTTGCAGCCAAAGGACAGAGCACTGCCCCACTGGCCGGCACCTGTTTCAGTTGTCAGCCGCTTCACGCCTTCCTGCTTGTTGTAGTAGGCCTGAGCAACGGCGGTGTTGGGCTTGTGGCTGCCAGGCGGGCTCACGCCTTCCCACTTGTAGTAGATGCGGGCCGGCGTGCCCAACGCTTCTTCCAGTCTTTTGGCGCGGATCAGCGGAGTTGGCCGCCAAAGCTTGTAGACCTCACGGACCGGTTCGGGGATTTCGATAAACTGTTCCTGGCTCACCTCTTGAGCGATGAGCGACATGGGAAAGATGGGTGCCAGGTCATCCGGGCCAATGGGCTGCAGCGTTCCCGGATGGATGATGGGCGGCAGTGGCTCCGGCAGGTCAGGCAGGATATTGTACCAGTGAGTGGGCAGTTCTTTTTCTTCGAGCAAGATCTTGGTGTCAGGCATTTCCTTTACCTCCTGTGAGGGGCGAAC
>CAYYSH010000109.1:0-8687 GCA_964474265.1 uncultured Anaerolineales bacterium | reverse complement strand
TGAGGATTAGATCTAGCGCTCATCCCCCTCAATAACATGTGCATACAGCCGATCTTTCACAGCGGTCAGCACTCGCCGGAATTCCTCAGCCAGCACTTTCCCGAGCAATACGTCAAAAATGTGCGAGGAGAGTCGAGCATCCAGTTCCAGGGCGCCTACCTGCATTTTCCAGCGCCGTAACCGCTCGGCTGTGAATGCTGATGGCCCAATTCGGCTCCAGGTCACTGACCCGGGCATTGTGCTGTGACAGTGCTGGCAGCGGAGGACCCGGACCCGGGCGATGGCGTTTAGGGTGGCGCTGTGGCGAAGGATTTCCTCAAGTGTGAGTTCGCCGGTGTTGCACATCGGGCAGATTGTGCCTGGCCGGCAAGCGATTTCGCCCAGGGCCATCATGCGGGCTATGTCCCCTGTCAGGCCGGGATCGGGTTGAGGCAGGTCGGTGTGATCCTGGCAGAACAAGTAAACGTCGGCGCAGGCAGCACATAGCCAGTTTGGGCAGTGTGAGTCTGGACAGGGGATTTCTGCCGCAACACCGCACCAGTCGCACTCATGCTGCGCTTTACTTCCCATTTCGTGTCATTGAACGTTATATCCAACCAACGCAATCCATGGCAGGCAGACTGCCTGGGTCTCTGACGAGAAATCAAATTCTGCGGGGATAAAAGCGCCAAAGGGGCACATCTTGCACCACCGTCCCGACTCGCCACAGGCCTTTCGGAGCATCTCGCGCGACCTGATCTCGGTGCGCAGGTGTTGGAGCAACGCGGCGATATTGTCCGCCTGCGGCTGCTCGATTTCTTCGATCCGCTCAGCCAGTATCTCGGACAAGCGGGTCAGGAGTTCGGGCAACGCCGCTCGATTTCGTTCGAGACGGTCCAGAAACTCTGCGATGTGCCGGCCCAAATTCATGTGAATCATGCGCATCCTCCTCCGAGTGCGGCATGACCTGGACTGTGGTGCCGGAATGTGGCAGTGGATACGCAGCCTCAGTGGTGCGGCCTGGCTTGACCAGAGCTGTGAATCTTTCTTGATGCCCCGTTGGTGACGTGGGGTGTGCGGTGTAGCTCAGCGAGGGCAGGTCAGGGCCGGCGAAAAAGGGCTGGCGTGTGAGGCCGTTGAAAGAAGGTGTGGAAGTGATGACATCCAGTCAGTGGTGAGGGGGCCGGCCTGCTTGCGGGGTGAAGGCGGCGAGCAGGATTTGCCCGACACCCTCACCCCACCCGAGGAGGAAGTGATGCCAACCTGCCCATTATTTCCTGGCCAATGGCTCCTGCGAACTCGGTTTTGAAAGCCTGAATGTTCATCGCTTCATCATAGTGGCCGGACAGGCATAACGCTACGCCCTTGTAGATCAGTGCTTCATGCATGTTTGGGTCGATCTTCAGGGCTGCATCGAACCATTCCAGGCTTTCGGCGTATCGCCCAAGGCCCATCAAAGCGAAGCCTTTGCTGGTCAGTGAGAAAACGCTGTCTTGTTTCTGCTCCAGGGTATGATCCAACACCTCGAGCGCTTCTTGATATCGTCCCAGATCGTTGAGGCAAGAAGCTTTCAGTTCCAGTGCCTGGAGATTGGTGGGGTCGCCGGCCAGCGCCTTGTTGCAGCAGAATAAAGCCTCTTCCAGGAGTCCTCGTTGAGCGAGTTCTGTTGCCCCCGCCATCCACGGGATGGGCGTCTCAACTCCGAGGGTTCTCATGATCAGGCTTTCATAGGTCTCCTCGACGACCTGTGTACCGCTGGAGGCTACAGGGATGCCGTGCCCGGGGAGAATGTTCTCGACGCCCTTCGCCAGCAACGCCTTGACACCGAGCAGGTACTGGTCCAACCGTCCGCCGGCGTACATGTCGGGCTCGGCCATAGCGTGGGGCAGCACTGTGTCACCGGTGAAAGCGGTCTTGGTCGCGGGATGATACAGGCATATCCCGTCGATGGTGTGGCCCGGCGTGTAGATGATTTGCCATTGCTGGCCGTTAAGCTCCAGGTTCTCGCCGCCTCTGACCTGGATGACACGAGAGCCAAGTTGTGTCACGATTTCCTTGAGTTCGCGAGGGCTTGCTTCGTGGAGTACCAACTCAAAGCCTCCAGTCTGGGCGATGCTCGGGTACGATCTGAGCAGCTCGAACGCGCCCATCGCGTGGTCTCGGTGGCCGTGAGTGAGGATGATCTTCTTGATGGCTGCCGGCTGGAAACCTAGCCTGAACAGTTCGATGAAGGCGGTGTAATCATTTCCGGGGTCCACGATTGTAAGAGAATCCCCAACCATGAGGTAGATGTTGGACGAAAACTCGTATCCCTGGAGGAACATGAACTGGTCAAAGAACGGATCCGTCGTGTTGAGAACTTTCGCCAGCGGTTGCCAGCCGGCATACCCGGGCTCTCGATCTTCCGCAACTGTACCTGGGCGTTTCATCGCTAGTTGCCTCGCTATTGAGATCCTCAGCCGAAATCCTGGATTGTGAGAGAAACATCCCCCTCCCCTTGCGCGAAAGGATCAGGAGAGGGGGATGGCAACACCTCACTTCCCCCACGCCTCAATCCTCTTCCGTACTCGGGAAGAGAGCAGCAAGATAGAAGCTTACGGGGAGCGAGATGAGTGTGGTGTTATTCGATGTAATCTACCTTGTATTCAAGCTTCATTCTCTCATCAGGCCACCATTTGCGTAACTTCGTCTCGCCAGGATAGACCTCTTCTTCCTGCCCATCCCGGCCGATCTTCTCGATGGATAGCTCCAGGAAATGGAACTCTGTGAGCTTGTACTTTGTGATCACCTCAGGTGGTAGCACGATCGCAAGACCTGATTCATTCGATGCCCGCCATGTAAAGTCCTCGTTCGGGGACGCGATCTTTTCGCCTTCACCATTATAAACTGCCAGCAGTTTTCCCGAAATGGCATCGCCTGGCTGAACTTTGTAGTCCTCATACAGTTCGTCTGGGAGGTGCCACCACAAAGCCCTTTCGCCTGTCTTTACATATCCTCGCACAAGGATGGGGTCGAACCCACAGACAACCACACGGCATCTTTCGGACATGCGTATCCTCCTCTATGTGAAGTTATCTGGCCTCCGTTCCCCTTAACGCGTCACGCAGTTCCTGAACCTGTCGGTAGCAGAAGTCCAGGAACTCACTTGCCTCAGCATGGCTGAGGTAATCACACTGGTACATCCTTCGTACATATGGATAGACGAGTTGCTCGATTTCTCCCAGGAATTCTTGAGCCAGGAACTCGCCTCCGCCCTGAGAGTGTGCCCAGCCAAGGTAGCTCTCTTTCCAGGTGAGCACCATCCCTCTGAGCGTTTCTAGTTCTTTGCGGACTGCCGTCTTCATGATGAGTGGGCCTCAAAGGCGTAACATTTCTTGACAACATTGAAGTCCGCAATGCACCAGTAGAAGGGCCAGTGGATTTTCGTACACCAGCCGATGATGTCTGCTGGCGGGAATCTGGAGTCCTTCAGCACTGGCTTCAGGTATTTGCAGTCCCAGCAGATGTGCCCGGTCTCTGGGCCCTTCTCGGGGACAAGTACAGTTGCCAGGAATTCTTCAGGGGTCAGTTCTTCTTTCTTTGCTTCGGCCATGGTAGTTCCTCCTCTTTAAGAGCCTACCCAGAGGCTCTGGCAGAGGTGTCGATGGTGATCCAGCTCGTGGACAGGCGCACGATTCACCAGTCTTTCACCTCTCCCCTCTTCAGCTTCTCCTGGTACTCCTCCCACACTTCGGGTGAGAGTCGCTGGATATCCCATTTGTAGGGAGCCTGGCCCGCCAGGCCGGTGCTTGCCGGCTGAGGCCGCCAACCTCGCACTGGCCGGCCTCGAATACTGAACTTGACCATGTCCGGCTCGCCCAGATAGATGTGCCGAGGCAGGCATTCGAAGGGCCTGGTTCGTCCTTCAACGCCTGGCCTGTAGTTCGCATAGCCCTCCAATGGCTTGTCCGCGTACAGGGGGCTCATGTCAGGCTCTTCGCCAGGCCTCTCTTCTGGGCCTCTGTACATGTGGCCCTGAATCATATGGATATAGTAGACCGTCCCGCACTCGGCGCAGTTGACCTTGCCCTCCCAGTTCCAGAAGCAGTACGGGTCCAGGTAGTTGACGGTGTTACAGACTTTGCCGTTGGTTTCCTTCTTGCACCAGATGATGTCGCACACGGCATTCCCTCCTTCTCCACAGACAATCACATGGGCCGGATGACTGACTGGCTTAGACCTTCAGCCATCCGGCCGTCGGGCCCTTTGTTAGATCCAGCTCTTCTCGTACCACTCTTCGATTTTGCTGAGTGGGTAGCCAAGCAGATCTCGGTAGATTTTGACATTATCGGCTCCCACAGGCCGCCATTGCCAGTTGACTCGCCTGGGGGTCTTAGACAGAAGGCCGGCGCTGTATCCGCACTGGACTACCAGGTCTCCAAACAGAGGATCGTCCAGCCACCGAACGGTGCCCCGTTGCCGGTAGTGCTCGCTTTCGTACACTTCGCGGTCGTTCATGACGGGGGCCGCCAGGATGCCGGCATCTGTCAGGATCTTGACCACCTCAGATCGGGACTTGTCAGCGGCCCAGCGCTCTAGCGCTCCATAGATTTCAACCTGGGCTTCAGCCTCCACCCGATCCTTGTGTGCCTTGTATTTCTCGTAAAGGTCCTTCATTCCAGTGATGTCGCAGAGTTCCTTGAAATCCTCATCCTGGAAAGCCGAGACCATGACGTATCGGGCGTCGAGCCTATCCTGTGGGTTCTCTGCATCTGGGAAGTCGGACTTGCCGCACAAGATGATGCCGTGGACACAGAGTTGGGTGTCCCAGTTCCCCCACCTCTGGCGGACAATGCCGAATCGACCGTAGAGCGGGAAGCTGTACCCGAGGAACCTGGATGGGGTCTGAACCTGGGAGAACTCGATCATGGTCCCAAGGCCGGTCTTCCTCCGCCAGTGGAGGGCTGCCAGGACAGCGTAGGTGATGAGGGTGCCAGAAGCCCAGTCGATAACCCAGTTGGTGTGTTTGGTGCAGTGCCCGCCCATAAACTCGTGCATACCGGTAATGGAAGCGAGGCCGGCGTGGGCCTGCCCGAGGATGTCATAGGAGCCGCCAAAAACCTTTGGGCCGTAGCCAAAGCCTCCACCCCACACATGGATGAACCTGGGGTTAATCTCTTGCAGGTAGCGGTAGCTCTGTCGCCACCGGTCAAAAGTACCGGGTCGATAAACTTCAGTGAGTCCGTCGCTCATCTCGACCAGTCGGTAGAAGGCTTCCTTCATCTCTTCGATGTGGTAGTCCAGGGTGATGTAGTACTCGTTGACGTTGGCATTGGCAAAGCCCAGACCGGTCCCGGTGGTTGGCCGGCTATCGTGCAGAGGATACAGGTATGCCTCGTTGAACGGGGAGGTGTGGCGCATGGGATCGCCCAGTCGTGGGATCTCAATCTTGATGACCTCCGCCCCTAGCTCAGCCAGGTTGGCCGCCGAGTGGGGCGTGAAAATGTACATGGTACAGCTTAACCAACGGATGCCTTTCAGGGCTTCTGGCTTGGTGGCTTCATTGCCCGGATCGAAGGCTTTCCGACAGTATTCCTCGTAAGGGATCTTCATCTCTTCGAGTTCTTCTTTGCTCTTGATGACTTCAGCCATCTTATATGACCCCCTTTCCCTTCAGTTCATCAACCTGCGTCGGGCCCATGCCCAGCCACCGGCTGTAGATTTCGTAGTTGTCTTGTCCCAACGCCCGCCCCATCCATTTGACCCGGTGGGGGGTGCGCATCTGGTAGGCAGTCGGGGATGTGGCGTAGAGGATTGTCCCGTAGTCGGTCTCGATCGGGTAGACCCATGGCCGGTACTTGAAGTGGTGGAATTCGCAGACCTCGTCTACAAACAGGACCGGGCCGGCAGCGACTTCGTACTCCAGAAGCTTTTCCTCGGCCTCTACCCGGTTGATGTCCCTCAGCCAACGGGTGGTCAGGGTGTAGGTCTTAACCAGAGCGTGCAGCGCATTCCGCGCACCCATTTCCTTCAGCCACGGGTCTTCGTGGATCAGCCGGCCAAACTGTGGGAAGTCTCGTTCAATGCACATCCCAATACGGTACCAGAGCCGGTCGCTTTGACCTCCGATCATCATGTACCCGTCCTTGCAAGGATTCCACTCATACTGGTTGAGGTTGGGATCCCAGCCTCCGGTGCGCGCTTTGATGCTGCCATTGAAACCATACCAGGTGATATCGAAGTCCAGAATATCCATCAGAGCTTCTGCACCGGTGACCTCAATGAATTGGCCTTCTCCGCTGAACTCGTCTCGCCAATACAGAGCTGCCAGGATGTTAACCCCTGCCTGCTCGCCGGCCACATAGTCGCTGATCCAGACGCCAGACCGGGTTGGGTCGCCTCCCTTGCCTCTCGGAAGCTGATCTTGCGGGAAGCCGGTACTGTGGATGAAGGCATCGGCAGCTTGGCCAAAGGGATCGAGTTCCCACTGGCCGTGCTTAGAGACTCGATCCTTGAACGGGCCCCACTGCCCGCGGACACCCACCCAGCAGTAGACCAGCTTCGGATTGATTTGAGACAATTGTCGGTATCCAATCCCTCGCTCGTCCATGTAACCGGGGAGCATTCCGTCGATCAGCACATCCGCGTGTCGGGCCAGGTTCCTGAAGATTTCCTGGCCCTCTTCAGTGTCAACATTGAGCGTTACGGAATATTGGTTGCGCATCTCGTTAATGAACTCAAGCCCGCATTTCTCCCCTGTCTCTTTGTGCGTGAGCATGTACTCCTCTCGCCCGAACGGGGTCAGCTTCCTCAGCGGGTCTCCTTCGGGAGGCTCGATACAGATCACTTCTGCTCCAGCCTCACCCAGCAGAGAGGCGACAAACTTGTGCCCCAGCCGCCAGAGACCAATGTCGAGCACCTTGAATCCCTGGAGGGCCTCGGGTTTTCCGAAGCTATCCTCAAACCGCAAGTTGTCCTCTAACCACTGACCGAACTCCTCCGCCTTCCGCGTTGCGTACACCTTCATGACCTCTTCGCGCGACGGAGGCGGCGTCACAGGCCAGGGCCTCACCTCTGGACTCATCAAATCAAGGGTGTCGGCCCGGCTATTGATCTCAACCTCCCGTTTTTCTGGCATCGTGTTTCACCTCCTGTGGTTATATCAAGGGCCGTGGACTTGGTGTTTCAAATGTGCCGAACGGACTGACACAGAAAAGTGCGCGATGCAAGCTGGATGGGATTAGCAGAGGGTTAGGTCACCCCTCGGCAGTCTGTCACAATGACGTCTGCCATGTCCAGGTAACCCCAAGTGGGCCTGATACTCAGTCAAGCGCATTTTATATTATACTGTACAAAGACGCCGCACTGTTAGGCCCTAAGGGGTAGTTTGTGATACACGGAAGGGTAGTTTTCGGTTTGTTGAATACTACTCTTTAGTTGTACTACCAATTGACTATCAGTCCTGTCCAGAGTCGTCGTGGAGTTCCGGGTTTGTGGGGAAACCAGATGTACGTCTCTATATGGCAAGGCCCCCCGAACACCGGGGGGCCTTGTTGGCTCGGGCGAGGGGTAGCTGTGCTTGGGACTTGTTAGCTTGCCGGCGCTGGCGCTTCTGACGGGGTGGCTGGCTTTGCCAGAGGGGCCCCCAATGGCAAAACGTCTCGCTTGAAGGAGTCGTTTATCACGAGGGCTGCAGAAATGTACAGAGCCAGCAGGCCCAGGACAACACCTACCCAGCCGCCGATGGGTGTCAGGAAAGACAGCCCAAAGTCACCCAGCGCCAGTAACAGGAACACGACCCACAGCAACAGGAACAGAAGCCATACTGCGCGGGGGTGTGTCCATGTGGCTATCCACAGGTAGAAGGTGAATACGCCCCAGAACAGCAAGGTAACGGCCGCACCAGAGGCTGCCGGCGCTGTGATCCAGCCGGCGCCGGCTGTCCACGTGTTGAGCGCAACCCACCACCAAAAGGCACCGTATGAAGTGAAGGCTGTTGTACCGAAGGTGTTCCCGTTGACGTATTCCAGAACGCCTGCGATTAACTGGGCTGCCCCACCGAACGCGAAAGCGAGCGCAAATACAACGCTCTCACCTTCAGCCGGCAGGATCCCTGCAACGTGAAGCGTCAACACGGTGGTCGTGAGGCCGAACCCTGCCAGTCCCAGGGGAGCAGGATTGGCTCGTTGCTCAGCCATTTCTCAACCGACCTCCTCAAATTGATAAAGTCTTGTGCCAATGAACACCAGAACTCTGTTCTATGACAGGCGTGAGCCTGGCCAGGCAACATACCAAAACGGGCCTGGCCGGCGTGTTACATCCATCCACATTCCCCCTTTCCACTAGTTTCTGGTCCCGCCGCCTGATCTGTAGTTGTACCCCCCACCCGTGAAATCTGATGCGCCATCTCCGTAGCTCAATTCCTTTACCAGACCGGACTTGTGAGCGTACGCCGCCACCTGAGCGCGATTGCGCAAATGTAGCTTCTCCAGGATGTGCTTGAGGTGATGTTTGACGGTGTTCTCGGTGATGGAGAGAGCCTCCGCTATCTCTTTATTGGTTGCACCGTGTGCTACAAATTGGAGAACCTCCTTTTCGCGTGCAGTTAGCTCGTCGACCGGTGATGCCTCCTCAAAGGTCTGCCGGGCTGCTTGACGGGCAAACTCTTGAAGGATCCTGGTGGCCAGACTGCGGGGTAAGGGTGCCTCACCGCGGGTGATGCCGGCCAA